>NZ_BAABIL010000202.1:0-1382 GCF_039542765.1 Kineococcus glutinatus | reverse complement strand
GCCACCACCTCGCGGATGATGTGCACCGCCTCCGCCTCCAGCACCCGCAGCTCGTCGACGGTGGTCGTGAGGCTCATGCGGTGCAGCTCCTTCCGACAGCGGGGGCCCGCAGCGCGCCACGGGCGCTGCGGGCGGCGGCGGCCGGCCGCCGGCGGGGGTTGGGCACGAGGAGGAGGGTATCGCCGAGCGGACGCCCTCCCGACCGCCGAGCGGGTGGACGGTGTCCGCATGCTGAGACGCCTCGTCCAGCATGCGTCCACGGATCCGCGCGTCCCGATTGACACCGCGCGGGCGCGTCGGCAGTCTTCGAGACGTGCGCGCGCTCGAGCTCCCCGTTGAGCTCCTGCTGACCGCTCGGCACCACGTCGACCTCCGACGGTGCGCGAGCGCGATCTGTCGCACCACCACTCCCCGCTGAGGCCATCGGCCCGCCGGGCGCACCGCCGCGCCCACCGCCCCCTCGGGCGCCCACCACACACCTGCCCGCCGCCCCCTCGCGGCCGGACCCCCCGCGGAGTGAACACCCCATGCGCTCGCTCGTCCTGCTCGCCATCGTCGGCCTGGCCGCCCAACTCGTCGACGGCAGCCTCGGCATGGCCTACGGCGTCACGTCGACCACCCTGTTGCTGGCCATCGGCGCCAACCCGGCCGCCGCCTCGGCCACCGTCCACCTGGCCGAGATCGGCACCACCCTCGCCTCGGGGGTCTCGCACTGGCGGTTCGGCAACGTCGACTGGAAGGTCGTCGCCCGCATCGGCGTGCCCGGTGCCGTCGGCGCCTTCCTCGGCGCGACGGTGCTCTCCAGCCTGTCGACGGAGACCGCCGCGCCGATCATGTCGCTGATCCTGCTGGCCCTCGGCACCTACGTGCTGGTGCGCTTCACCGCCTTCGGCCTGCCGGTCGGCCGGCTCGGCAAGCCGCTGCGCAAGCGGTTCCTCGGCCCGCTGGGCCTCGTCGCCGGTTTCGTCGACGCGACCGGCGGCGGCGGCTGGGGCCCGGTGGGCACGCCCGCCATCCTGGCCAGCGGCCGCCTGGAGCCGCGCAAGACGATCGGCTCCATCGACACCTCGGAGTTCCTCGTCGCGGTGGCCGCCAGCCTCGGCTTCCTCGTCGGCCTCGGCTCGCAGGGCGTCGACTTCGCGTGGGCGGGCGCGCTGCTCGTCGGTGGCGTGCTGGCCGCCCCGCTGGCCGCGTGGCTGGTCCGCCACCTGCCCCCGCGCATCCTCGGCGCCTCCGTGGGCGGTCTCATCATCCTGACGAACACCCGCACGCTGCTGCGCAGCGACTGGATCGGCTGGAAGGAGGAGCCGCTGCGCTTCGCCGTCTACGCCGTCATCGCCCTGGCCTGGGCCGCGGCCCTGGCCTACTCGATCCGCGAGCAC
>NZ_BAABIL010000201.1:0-16055 GCF_039542765.1 Kineococcus glutinatus | reverse complement strand
GTCGCCGCCGAGCACGCCGCGGCGGGGGAGTTCGAGCAGGCGCAGCGGGCCGGGCTGGCCTGGCGCGCCGCGCACGAGCGGGCGCAGCGGCTGCGCGCGGAGCAGGTGACGTGGCTGGAGTCGGAGGAGGACGCCTGGCGCCGCCGGCACCGCGCCGGGGTGGAGCGGCTGCGCGGCGAGCTCGGCGGCACGGACGGCTGACCCGGGCGCCCGCACGGGGGCCGGTGCTGCGCGGGGGGCTGCCCGTCAGCGCCGGGGGGGCACCTCGACGACGTCGAGGTCCGCGGCCACGACGACCTCGGTGCCGCCACCGGCGTCGGCCACCGCCAGCGTCGCCTCCGCCACGAACTCCCCGGGATCGGGGTAGCGCTGGGAGAAGTGCGTCAGCACCAGCCTGCGGACCCCCGCGTCGACCGCCGCGGTCGCCGCCTGGCGCGCCGTCATGTGCGCGTAGCGGTCGGCCAGGTCGGCGTCGCGGTCGAGGAAGGTGGACTCGCAGACCAGCATGTCCGCCCCCCGCGCCAGGTCCGCCACCGCCGCGGACATCCGGGTGTCCATCACGAAGGCGAACGACTGCCCGCGGCGGCGCTCGGAGACGTCCTCGGCGCGCACGCCGCGCAGCTCGCCGCCCTCGGCCAGCACCCGCACGTCCGGGCCGGAGATGCCGGCCGCCGCGAGCAGCTCCGGCACGAAGTGGCGCCCCGGTGGTTCGTCGAGGCGGTAGCCCAGCGCCGGGACCCGGTGGTCGAGGTAGCGGGCGCTGAGCCGGGCGCCGCCGACGACGGCGATCTCCTCGGCGGCGCCCTCGGGGGGGTCGCAGGTGACGACCTCCGCGTCGACGGCGGCGTCCGCGACCGCCACCAGCGCCCGCAGGTGCTCGCGGGCGGCGCGCGGGGCGTGGATCGGCACCCGGTGCTGCACCCCCTCCAGCGCCATCCGCGCCAGCACCCCGGGCAGGCCGAGGCAGTGGTCGTTGTGGGCGTGGGTGATGCAGATGCGCTTGACGCGGGTCACGGACACCCCGGCGTGGACGACCTGGCGCTGGGTGCCCTCGCCGGGGTCGAACAGGACGCTGTCCCCGTCCCAGCGGAGGAGGTAGCCGTTGTGGTTTCGCGTGCGGGTGGGTGCCTGGCTGGCGGTCCCGAGGACGACGAGCTCGCGGGCGGACACGCCCCGAGCATCGCAGCCGCCGACGACGGCGCCTCCCGGCGGGCCGCGCCCGCACCGGCCGGTGGACGCAGGAGCTAGCAAAGTGATATCACTTTGCTAGCCGATCGAGGAGGAGCGCCGTGAGCGTCGACCAGACCGCCGAGCCCACCGTCACCACCACCCCCGTCGGGCACGAGGGTGCCCGCGTCGACGTCGCCGAGGTGCGGGCCTGGTACCTGCACGGCGGCCGGGCCCTGCTCGCCGTCCTGCTGCCCCTGCTGCTCGGCCTCGGGCTCGCCGGGGGCGCCGTCGCCGCGGGGGTCTCCGGCGGCTTCGGGGCCGGATCGGTCGCCCTCCTCGTGCTCGGCGGCCTCGTCCTGCTGGCCGCGCTCGTCCTGCTCGGCGCCGTGGGCACCGTGCAGCCCGGCCAGACCCGCGTCGTGCAGTTCTTCGGCCGCTACGTCGGCACCATCCGCGAACCCGGCCTCGTGCTCGCCGTGCCGCTGTCCACCACCGCCGGCGTCTCCGTGCGGGTGCGCAACTTCGAGACCGCCAAGCTCAAGGTCAACGACGCCACCGGCTCCCCCGTGGAGGTCGCGGCCATCGTCGTCTGGCAGGTCGCCGACACCGCGAGGTCGGTGTTCGCGGTCGAGGACTACGTGCAGTTCGTCGAGACGCAGAGCGAGTCGGCGCTGCGCCACGTCGTCACCACCCACCCCTACGACGACTCCGGCGACGGCACCTCCCTGCGCGGCTCCACCGACGTCGTCGCCGACGAGCTCGCCCACGAGGTCGCCGCACGCGTCGCCGTCGCCGGCGTCGAGGTCGTCGAGGTCCGCATCACGCACCTGGCCTACGCCCCCGAGATCGCCCACGCGATGCTGCAGCGGCAGCAGGCCTCCGCCGTCGTCGCCGCCCGCACCGAGATCGTCTCCGGCGCCGTCGGCATGGTGGAGCTGGCCCTGCACCGGCTGGAGCAGCTCGACGTCGTCGAGCTCGACGAGGAGCGCAAGGCCGCGATGGTGAGCAACCTGCTCGTCGTCCTCTGCGGCGGCAGCCCCGCCGCGCCCGTCATCAACACCGGCACGCTCTACTCGTGAGCACCGCCGCCCCCGACGGGGAGGCGGGCGGGGGCGAGGGCGGCGGAGGCGGCGCGGAGGGCCGCTCCCGCGCCCGCAAGCAGCTCCCGCTGCGGCTGGACCCGGCCGTCCACGAGGCGATCGCGCGCTGGGCCGCCGACGACCTGCGCAGCGTCAACGCCCAGGTGGAGTGGGTGCTGCGCCGCGCGCTGGAGGAGGCGGGCCGGATGCCGCGCGGCGCCGGCGGCCTGCCGCGGCGGGGGCGGCCCCCGTCGACCTGACGCGGGCCGGGGGTGGGTGGGGACGTTCGGCGGGCAACGCGCCGCGTGTCGCGCGCGGGACGTCCCCATCCAGCCCGGGCGAGGCCTCAGCCCCGCAGCGTGACCACGACCTTGCCCCGGGCGTGGCCGGCCTCCAGGTGCCGGATCGCCTTGGCCGCCTCCGCCAGCGGGAACGTGCGGTCCAGCGCCGGGCGGAAGGCCCCCTCGTCCGCCAGCCGGGCCAGCTCGGCGAGGTCGGCGGCGTTCTCGGAGGCGACGAGCACGACGAGCCGCTGCCGCACGAACGGCGACAGCGCCGCCGCGCCGAGCTGGCGGTGCAGACCGCCGGTCAGCCGCCCGCCGCCCTCGCCGCCGACGACGACGAGCGTGCCGGCGGGGGTCAGGGCCCGCCGCAGCAGGGACACCGGCCGGTTGCCGGCGATGTCGAGGACGACGTCGTAGCGCGTGCCGGTGGCGTCGACGTCCTCGCGGGTGTGGTCGAGCACCTGCTCGGCCCCCAGGGAGCGCACGAGGTCGGCCTTCGTCGGCCCGCACACCCCCGTCACCGCCGCGCCGGACGAGCGCGCCAGCTGCACCGCGGACGTCCCCACCCCGCCGGAGGCGCCGATCACCAGGACGGCGCGGCCCTCGCCGTCACCCGGTGCCCGCAGGCCGCCGGCGCGCAGGGCCTGCAGCGCGGTGAGGCCGGAGACGGGCGCCGCGGCGGCCTCCTCGAACGACAGCGCGGCGGGTTTGCGGGCCAGCCGGCGCGCGGGGACCAGGCTGAACTCGGCCAGCGAGCCCTCGCCCGTGCCGAACACCTCCTCGCCCGGCGCGAACCCCGCCACGTCCTCGCCGACCGCCTCGACGACGCCCGCGAGGTCGCGGCCCGGGACGGGGCGGCGCAGCCCGCCGAACCCGACCGCCGGCCGCACCAGCAGCGGGGTGCCGGTCATGAGGTGCCAGGTGCCGCGGTCCACGGCCGCGGCGTGCACCCGGACGAGCACCTGGCCCCTCCCCGGCACCGGGACGGGCAGGTCGCGCTGCTCCCAGGTGTCCGCCGAGCCGTAACCGTGCTGCACGATCGCCCTCATGACGTCTCCCTTACGTTGTAAGCCGGCGGTCGACGGTAACCTTACGGCGTAAGAGCGAGCATCCGGCGAAAGGATGAGGACCCGTGCCTGCGAGGACCCGCGAACCGCTCACCCGCGAGCGCGTCGTGCGGGCCGCCGTCGAGATCGCCGACCGCGACGGGCTCGCACCGCTGTCCATGCGCTCCCTCGCCCGGCACGTCGGCGTGGAGGCCATGTCGCTGTACCACCACGTCGCGTCCAAGGACGACCTGCTCGACGGCATGGTCGACGCGGTCTTCGCCGAGATCCACTTGCCCCGGGCCGGGGAGGGCTGGGCCGGGCAGGTGCGGCTGCGCTCGACGTCCGGGCGCGAGGTCCTGCTGCGCCACCGCTGGGCCGTCGGGCTGATGGACTCCCGCACCTCGCCCGGCCCGGCGACGCTGCGCGCCCACGACGCCGTCCTCGGCTGCCTGCGCGCCGCGGGGTTCCCCGTCGAACTCGCCGCCCACGCCGTCGCCGCGCTCGACGCCCACCTGTACGGCTACCTCGTGCAGGAGGTCTCGCTGCCCTTCCGCGACGGGCCCGGGGCCGGCGAGGTCGCCGAGCGCATCGCCGAGGGCCTGGACCCGGCGGAGTTCCCGCACCTGGTGGAGATCGCCCGCGAGCACGTGACCCGGCCCGGCTACGACTTCCGCGACGAGTTCGGCTGGGGGCTGGACCTGCTGCTGGAGGGGCTGGCGCGGCGGCTGGCGGCGGTGCGATGAGTTCGCCCCGCCCCGGCGGTCGGAGCCGCTGACCGCCCCGACCAGCGCCTGGAGGACCGATGACCACCACCGCCGTCCCCGTCACCACCGGCAGGCTGCGCGTGCCCGACGCGGAGCTGCACTACGAGGTCCGCGGCAGCGGCCCGCTCGTCGTGCTCGTCGCCGCGCCCATGGACGCCGGTGCCTTCACGCCGCTGGCCGACCTGCTCGCCGCCGACCACGCCGTCCTCACCACCGACCCGCGCGGCATCGGCCGCAGCCGGCTCGACGACCCGGCGCAGGACTCCACGCCGCAGCTGCGCGCCGACGACATCGCCCGGCTCGTGGCGCACGTGGGCGCCGGGCCGGCCGCGGTGCTCGGCTCCAGCGGCGGCGCCGTCAGCGTGCTGGCCCTGGCGCAGGCCGCCCCGCCCCTCGTGCACACCGTGATCGCGCACGAGCCCCCGCTGTACGAGGTCCTCGACGACCGCGACGCGCTGCACGCCGGCGCCGAGCGGATGATCGGCACCTACCTGGCCGGCGACCGGCTGGGCGCGTGGCGGCAGTTCCTGGACCTGGCGGACATCGTCATGCCCGAGGAGGCGGTGCAGGCGATGTTCGGCGGCGAGCCGTCCCCGCAGCAGGCCGCGGACGAGCGGTACCAGTTCGAGCACATGGTCCGGGGCACCTGCTACTGGCGGCCCGACGTGGCGGCGCTGCGGGACGGGCCGGTGCGCGTCGTGCTCGGGATCGGGGAGGACTCCGGCGGGGAGCTGTGCGACCGGGCGTCGCGGGCGCTCGCCGCCCGGCTCGGGGTGGAGCCCGCGATGTTCCCCGGCAGCCACGTCGGTTTCCTGGAGGACCCGGCCGCGTTCGCCGACCGGCTGCGCGCCGTGCTGGGCTGAGGGGTGAGCGTCCTCGTCACCGGCGCCACGGGGAGCGTCGGTCGCCTCGTCGTCGACGAACTCCTCGCCCGCGGCGCGACGGACGTGCGCGCTCTCACCGTGGACCCCGCCCGCGCCGCCCTGCCCGCCGGGGTGGAGGTCGTGCGCGGCTCGATGCGCCGGCCGGACGCCCTGCGGGCGGCGCTGGCGGGTGTGGAGCGGGTGTACCTCGCGCCGGACCCGGCCACCGCGGCGGAGGTCTGCGCCGCCGCGCGCGAGGCGGGGGTGCGGCACGTCGTCGACCTGTCCGGCGAACCGGAGAGCTGGTGGGGTGACGTCACGCGCGCGGTGGAGGCGTCCGGCCTGCCGTGGACGCACCTGTGGCCCGGCGACTTCATGGAGAACCTGCTGGCGTGGGCGCCGCAGGTCCGCGCCACCGGCGCCGTGCGCGAGCCGTGGCCGGAGGCGGCCAGCGCGCCGATCGCGATGGCCGACGTCGCCGCCGTGGCCGCCGAGGCCCTGCTGGGGGAGGGCCACGAGGGGCGGGCGCTGGGTCTCGCGGGGCCGCAGGTGCTGACCCGCGCGGAGATGGCCCGCGCGATCGGCGAGGCGCTCGGGCGGGAGGTGCGCTTCGTGCGGGTGGACCGCGACGAGGCGGTCGCGGCGCTCGAACCGGCGATGGGGGAGGGCGCGGCCTGGTACGTCGACACCGCCGTCGGCGGGTACGCGGACACCCCGGGCGCGGCGAACCGGCTCGTCGAGGAGCTCACCGGCCGGCCGGCCACGACGTTCGCGCGGTGGGCGCGCCGCAACGCCGACGCCTTCCGCTGAGCACCGCCGCGGTGACCCGCGCCCGCCGGGCCGTCGCGGCGCCCCGCGTACGGTGGCGGGCATGGCGATCCCCACCTCCCTCATCACGGCCGGCTCCCTCGTCGGCGGCTGGCAGACGGCGCGGCGGACGGGGGTGCGCCCCCTGGGCGGGGTGGTCCTCGCCGCCGGCGGCGTCCTGGCCGGTCGGCGCTGGGCGCGCACCACGAGCCCGGCGGTGACGGCGGGGCTGCTGGGCACCTACCTCGGCGCGTTCGGCCTCTCCCACCCGCTGGCCGGGCGCATCGGTGCGTGGCCGTCGGTGCTGGTGGTCGCGGCGCTCACCGCGGGGGCGTCGCACGTGCTGGCGGACCGGCGCGCGGAGGGCTGAGGCGGGCGGACCGCCCGTCACCCGGCGCCAGGTTGAGCGGAACAAACTCAACTCTCGTACCGTTGGACCGGACGTCATCCCAGCCCACCGTGGAGGTAGTTCGTGGACCTCAAGCTCACCACCCGCGCCCAGGAGGCCCTGGCCGACGCCGTCAGCCGCGCGACCACCGGCGGCCACGCGCAGGTCGAGCCCCTGCACGTCCTCGCCGCCCTGCTCGAGCAGGAGGGCGGCGTCGCCGGCGTGCTGCTGGACAAGCTCGGCGCCGACCGCCGCGCCGTCGCCACCCGCGTCTCCGGCGCCCTCGCGTCGCTGCCCAGCGCGTCCGGTTCCTCCGTCGCCCAGCCGCAGCTCTCCCGCCCCGCCCTGCAGCTCATGCAGGACGCCGGGGACGAGGCGCGCGGCCTCGACGACGCCTACGTCTCCACCGAGCACCTGCTGCTGGCCAGCGCCGCCAGCCGGTCCGCAGCCGGGGAGGCCCTGCGCGCCGTCGGCGCCACCCGCGACGCCCTGCTCGACGCCCTGCCGTCCGTGCGCGGCGGCCAGAAGGTCACCTCCCCCGACCCCGAGGGCACCTACCAGGCGCTGGAGAAGTACGGCGTCGACCTCACCGAGCAGGCCCGCTCCGGCCGCCTCGACCCCGTCATCGGCCGCGACGCCGAGATCCGCCGCGTCGTGCAGGTGCTGAGCCGGCGCACCAAGAACAACCCCGTCCTCATCGGCGAGCCCGGCGTCGGCAAGACCGCCGTCGTCGAGGGCCTCGCGCAGCGCATCGTCGCCGGCGACGTCCCGGAATCGCTGCGGGACAAGCGCCTCATCGCCCTGGACCTGTCCGCCATGGTCGCCGGCGCGAAGTACCGCGGTGAGTTCGAGGAACGCCTCAAGGCCGTGCTCGCGGAGATCCGGCGCAGCGAGGGGCAGGTCGTCACCTTCATCGACGAGCTGCACACCGTCGTCGGCGCCGGTGCCGCCGAGGGCTCCATGGACGCCGGCAACATGCTCAAGCCCATGCTGGCCCGCGGCCAGCTCCGCCTCGTCGGCGCCACCACCCTCGACGAGTACCGCGAGCGCGTCGAGAAGGACCCCGCGCTGGAGCGCCGCTTCCAGCAGGTGTTCGTCGGCGAGCCGTCCGTGCCCGACACCATCGCCATCCTGCGCGGCCTCAAGGAGCGCTACGAGGCGCACCACAAGGTCGCCATCGCCGACTCCGCGCTCGTGGCCGCCGCCGCGCTGTCCGACCGGTACATCACCGGCCGCCAGCTGCCCGACAAGGCCATCGACCTCGTCGACGAGGCCGCCTCCCGGCTGCGCATGGAGATCGACTCCTCGCCCATCGAGATCGACGAGCTGCGCCGCGCCGTGGACCGGCTCCTCATGGAGGAGCTGGCCCTGGCCAAGGAGGACGACGACGCCTCCCGCGACCGGCTGGAGGCGCTGCGCGCCACCCTCGCCGACCGGCAGGAGCAGCTCGCCGTCCTCACCGCCCGCTGGGAGCAGGAGAAGGCCGGCCTCAACCGCGTCGGCGAGCTCAAGCAGCAGATCGACGAGCTGCGCTCGCAGGCCGAGCGGCTGCAGCGCGAGGGCGACCTGGCGCGCGCCAGCGAGATCCTCTACGGCCGCATCCCCCGCCTGGAGGCCGACCTCACCGCCGCGCAGGCCGCGGAGTCCTCCGGGGCGCCCCTGGGCCTGCACAAGCCGATGGTCGCCGACGAGGTCGGGCCCGACGACGTCGCCGAGGTCGTGGCCGGCTGGACCGGCATCCCCGCCGGCCGGCTGCTGGAGGGCGAGACGGAGAAGCTGCTGCGGATGGAGGAGCACCTCGGGGCGCGCCTCATCGGGCAGGCCCGCGCCGTGGGCGCCGTCTCCGACGCGGTGCGCCGCTCCCGCGCCGGCGTCGGCGACCCCGACCGCCCCACCGGTTCCTTCCTGTTCCTCGGCCCCACCGGCGTCGGCAAGACCGAGCTGGCCAAGTCCCTGGCGGACTTCCTCTTCGACGACGAGCGCGCCATGGTCCGCATCGACATGAGCGAGTACTCCGAGAAGCACGCCGTCGCCCGGCTCGTCGGCGCGCCCCCCGGCTACGTCGGCTACGAGGAGGGCGGCCAGCTCACCGAGGCCGTCCGGCGCCGGCCGTACTCGGTGGTGCTGCTCGACGAGGTCGAGAAGGCCCACCCGGAGGTGTTCGACGTCCTGCTGCAGGTCCTCGACGACGGCCGGCTCACCGACGGGCAGGGCCGCACCGTGGACTTCCGCAACGCGATCCTCGTGCTGACCTCCAACCTCGGCTCGCAGTTCCTCGTCGAACCCGGCCTCGGCGAGGAGCACAAGCGCGAGGCGGTGATGGCGGCGGTGCGGGCGGCGTTCAAGCCGGAGTTCCTCAACCGCCTCGACGACGTCGTGGTGTTCGACCCGCTGTCCACCACCGAGCTGTCCCGGATCGTGGAGCTGCAGGTGGAGCGCCTCGCCAGGCGCCTCGCCGACCGGCGCCTGGCGCTGCGGGTCACCGACGCCGCGAAGGACTGGCTGGCGCTGTCCGGCTACGACCCCGCCTACGGCGCCCGGCCGCTGCGCCGCCTCGTGCAGCGCGAGATCGGCGACCGCCTCGCCCGGGCGATCCTGTCCGGGGAGGTCCGCGACGGCGACACCGTCGAGGTCGACGTGCAGCCGGCCGCGCTCACCGCGGGCATCGACCTGACCAAGGACGTCGGCGCGCCCGCGCAGGGCCTCGTCGTGCGGCGGGTGGAGCAGCCCGTCACCGTCTGACGGTGCACGGCACGAGGGGCGGGCACCGGCCGGTGCCCGCCCCTCGCCGCCGCGTCAGCCGACCTCGTGCGCCCACTCGGCGGCCCACCCGTCCGCCGCCCCGCTGGCCAGGGCGTCGCGCAGGTCCAGCAGCGCGGTGAGCCGCTCCGCGCCGAGCCCGGCGAGCGCGACGATCGTCGCCGCCCTGATCGCGTCGTCGTCCAGGTCGCCGCGGACGAGCCGGTGCAGGTCCGGTAGCCGGGTCGCCGTGCGCGGGTGCCCGCGCCGGCGCTCGACGCGGTCCCAGAGCTGGTGGGTGGGAGGGGTGGGCATGCGTGCCTCGCTCGTCGTGCTCGTCAGCGTCGCGGGGCGCGCTCCCCTCCGGAGGGCACCGGGGCGAGCAGCAGGGTCGGACCGCCCCGCCTCCGGTACAACAGCGCGCAGGCGCACCCGCTGGCCCGCACGGGGTGTCGCGTGCACCACACCCCACCGCCGCACGCGCCGCGGACCCGCGGGGCGCTCTCAGGCGTGACCCGTCGGCACCACCGTCGGCAGCGCGTCGAAGGGGTCGGGGAAGACGCGCGCGCTCAGGCCGAAGACCTCCGCCAGCATCTCCTCCCGCAGGACGTCCGCGGGGGCGCCCTGCGCGTGGACCCGCCCGGCCCGCATCACCACGACGTGGTCGGAGTAGCGGGCCGCCAGGCCGAGGTCGTGCAGCACGACCACCACCGTCTTGCCGGCGCTGCGCAGGCCGACGACGAGGTCGAGGACGTCGACGGCGTGGGCCAGGTCCAGGTGGGTGGTCGGCTCGTCGAGCAGCAGGACGCCCGTCTGCTGCGCCAGCGCCATCGCGATCCACGCCCGCTGCCGCTGCCCGCCGGACAGCTCCTCCAGCGGCCGCTCCCGCAGGTCCGCCACCCCCGTCGCCGCCATCGCCTCCTGGGCGATCCGCGCGTCCTCCGCCGACCACGGCCGGTACCAGGGTCGGTGCGGCTGGCGGCCGCGCTCGGCGAGGTCCCCCACCGTCATGCCCTCGGGCGCGACCGGCGACTGCGGCAGCACCGCCAGCCGGCGCGCCAGCTGCCGCGGCCGCACCGACGCCAGCGCCTCGCCCTCCAGCTCCACGTGGCCGGACGTCGGCGTCAGCAGCCGGGCCAGCACGCGCAGCAGCGTCGACTTCCCGCAGCCGTTGGGCCCGACGATCGTCGTGATCCGGCCCCGCGGCACGTCGAGGTCCACCTCGTGCAGCACGCGTCGGCCGCCGTAGCCGGCGCTGACCCGCCGGGCGCGCAGGGGGTCAGGCACGGGTCCTCCCGAGTGAGCGGATCATGAGGGACAGCAGGTAGGGGGCGCCGATCACCGACGTGATGATCCCCACGGGCAGCGCCGCCGGCAGCCACTGCGCGACGGTGTCGGCGACCAGGACGAGCAGGGCGCCGAGCGCCGCACCGGCCAGCGGTGGCGGCCCCGCGGTGCGGAACAACCGCATCGCCGCCTGCGGGGCCACGAACGCCACGAAACCGACCGGCCCGGCCACCGCCGTGGCGACCGAGGCAAGCGCCACCGTGAGCACGAGCGCCTGCAGCTCCGTGCGCGCCGGGCGCGTCCCCAGCGACAGGGCCACCTCCCGGCCCAGCCGCAGCGCCCCGAGCCGGTCGGCGAGGACCGCGCACAGCAGCGCGGCGGGCACCGCGACGACCGCCAGCGGCACGAGCGCGGCGGCGCGCACCCCGTCCAGGGAGCCGGTCATCCACCGGGTGGCGACCGCCGCGTCCTCCAGCTCGGCGCGGGTGAGCAGCCACGCGACCGCCGCCAGCGCCAGGGCGTTGACGCCGATGCCGACGAGCACCAGCCGGTAGCCGTCGAAGCCGCCGCGCCAGCTCAGCACCAGCACCAGGGCCGTGGCCGCGACACCGCCGGCGAGCGCGGCCACCCCCAGCAGCGCGGAGCCGCCGACGCCCGCGGCCGCCCCGGCACCCAGCGGGGTGACGGTGACGAGCACGGCGGCGGCGCTGGCCCCCGCGGTGACGCCGAGGACGTCCGGGCTGGCGATGGGGTTGCGGGTGATCGTCTGGCTGAGCGCGCCGCTGCAGCCCAGCGCCGCGCCGACCAGCACCGCCGCCAGCGCGCGCGTCAGCCGCCGGTCCACGACGAGCGCCTCGATGCGGCTGCCCTCCCCCGCCAGCGCCGCCAGCTCGCGCTCCGGCGCCAGCGCCAGCACCGCGATGAGCAGCGCGGTGACCACCACGGCCACGACGGCGGCCAGGACGGCCGCGGTGGCCGCGGCGGCGCGGCGGCGCACCCGCAGGCCCACCGGCCCGATGCGCAGGCCCGTGCCGGTGCTCGTGCCGGTGCTCACAGCGCCACCAGCCGCCGCCTGCGGGTGATGGCGAGCAGCACGGGAGCCCCCAGGGCCGCCATGACGATGCCCGCCTGCAGCTCACCCGGCGGCGCGGCCACCCGCCCCGCGGTGTCCGCCAGCAGCAGCAGGGACGCGCCCAGCAGCACCGAGGCCGGCACGATCCAGCGGTAGTCGTGACCCGTGAGGCGGCGCGCGACGTGCGGGGCGACGAGGCCCACGAAGCCGATCGGGCCGCAGACCGCCGTCGCCGTGCCCGCCAGCAGCGTGATCGCCGCGATGCCCACCACCCGCGCCCGCAGCACCCCGGTGCCCAGCGAGCGCGCCACGTCCGCCCCCAGGCCCAGCGTGCTCACGGCGCGGGCGTTGGCCAGCGCCAGGACGAGCCCGGCCAGCGCCAGCGGCCCGACGAGCCAGACCAGGGAGTCGTCGCGCCCGGCGACCGACCCCACCGCCCAGAACCGCATCACGTCGAGGGTCTGCCGGTCCAGCAGCGCGAAGCTCGACGTCAGGGCGGTGAGCAGCGCGGCGAGGGTGGTCGCGAGCACGGCCAGCACGACGAGGGCACCGGCCCGCAGCGAGCCGAGGCCGAGGACGAACAGCGCGGTCGTCGCCGCGCCCGCGCCGGCGAGGGCGGCCAGCACGACCACGGCCGGTGACTGCGCGCCGAGGACGAACACGACGAGCGCCACGCCGAAGCCGGCCCCGGCGTTGACCCCGAACAGGCCCGGGTCGGCGAGCGGGTTGCGGGTGTGGCCCTGCATGAGGGCACCGGCGCCGCCGAGCGCGGCACCGGCGGCCAGGCCCACGAGGGTGCGGGGGAGGCGCTGGCTCGTGACGACCGTCGCGTCGTCGGAGTCCACCTCGCGCAGCAGCGCGCCGAGCACGTCACCGACGGGGATGGACCGGCTGCCCACGACGAGGCTGAGGAGCGCGGCGGCCACCAGCAGCGCCGCCAGCCCGGCGAGCAGCGCGGCCCTGGCCGGCGCCCGGCGGGGTTCCGGGGGGAGGAGCACGGCGCGCATCCTAGGTTAAGTTAGCCTGCCCTCACCTCCCCCTCCCTCGAGAGTTGGTCCCATGGCACTCGCACGCCCCCTGGCCGCCGCAGGCACCGCCGCCCTCCTCGCCGTGCTCACCGCGTGCGGCGGGGACGCCGCCGCGCCGGCCGCCACCGCCGAACCCGCCACCCCGGCGACCCGCACCGTGCAGTCCACCTTCACCGGCGAGCCCGTGGAGATCCCCGCCGAGCCCCAGCGCGTGCTGGCCCTGTGGCGCACCGGCACCGAGCTCGCCGACCTCGGCGTCGTGCCCGTCGGCGCCCTGGACGGGGAGTTCGCCGAGGGCGAGCTGGCCGCCGACGTCTACGCGCAGGTCGACGACGTCCCCGTCGTCGGCACCTTCGAGGGCGTCGACATCGAGAAGGTCATCGAGGCCGACCCCGACCTCATCGTCGGCATGGACAACGGCAAGCTCACCATCGACTACGCCGAGCTGTCCGAGGTGGCGCCCACCGTCATCCTCAAGGTCGCCGAGCCCACCGACGTGTGGAGGAACTACCCCACGGTCGCCGACCTGGTCGGCAGGTCCACCGACTTCGCCGAGCGCGACGCCGCCGTCACCGCCGACCTGGAGGCGATCGCCGCCGAGCACGGCGACGTCCTCGGCGGCCTGGAGGCCACCGCCATCGGTTCCTCGCAGGACAGCATCTGGGTCAGCACCTCCAAGTCGCTGTCGTACCAGCGCATCGACGCCGCCGGCTTCGGCTACAACCCCACCTACGCCACCGACCCCGAGCGCTACGTCACCGAGCTGGCCGCGGAGAACCTGCCCGACCTCGCGGACCAGGACGTGATCTTCTACGACGTCCAGCTCGACGGGTCCGTCACGCCCGAGGTGCAGGCCGTGCTGGACTCCGAGTCGTTCAAGCGGCTGCCCGCCGTGCAGGCCGGGCACGCCTTCCCGCTGACCTCGGGCACCATCTACACGTTCGAGGGGGCGCAGCAGCAGGTCGAGGACCTGCGCGCCGCGGCCGAGGCCCTGGCCGGCGCGTGAGCACGCCCGCCAGCGCCCCCGCCGGCGCCCCCGCCGGGGTCGCGCCGCAGGCCACCTGGGCCCGGTGGGACATCACGATCCGCGAGCTGGTCCTGCTGCGCCGCGAGCACGTGACACCCCGGATGCTGCGCCTCACCCTCGGCGGCCCCGGCATCGCGGGCTTCGAGTCCCACCTGCCCGACGAGCACTGCAAGTGGGTCTTCCCCGACCCCGGCACCGGCGTCACCCGCGCGCCCGAGCAGGACGGGGACCACCTGCGCTGGCCGACGCCCTTCCCGCCGACGCGCGAGTACACGGTGCGCCGCTACGACGCCGCCGCCGGCGAGGTCGACTTCGACGTCGTGCTCCACGACGGCGGGGTGGCCGCCACCTGGGCGCGCACCGCCGGGATCGGCAGCACCCTGTGGGTGGCCGGGCCGCGCCCGAGCCGCGTGGTGCCGCCGGAGTTCGGTTTCCACGTGCTGCTGGGCGACGAGACGGCGCTGCCGGCGATCGGCCGCTGGCTGGAGGAGGTGCCCGCGGGGGTGCGCGGCGTGGCGGCCGTCGAGGTCGCCGACGCCGGCGAGGAGCAGGACCTGCGGGTGCCCGAGGGCTGGACGCTGACGTGGCTGCACCGCGACGGCGCCCCGGCGGGATCGCTGGACCTGCTCGGCGAGTTCGCCGAGGGCGTCGCGCTGCCGCAGGACACCTGGACCTACGTGTTCGCCGCCGGGGAGGCCGGCTGCCTCAAGCGGGTGCGGCGCTGGGCCCGGGCGCAGGGCGTCGGCCGCGGGCAGAGCGACATCGCCGGGTACTGGAAGCGCGGCCGGAGCAACGCCGTCGACGACGTCCTCGCCGACCCCGAGCACGACGAGGACCGCGACACCGAGCACGGCCACGAGCACGGCCACGAGCACGACCACGAGCACGGGGGCCGCCCCCGGGGTTAGGCCGCCGCGGCGGACCCGGGTGCGCGCCCGGGTCCGTGCCCGGCTCCGCGCTCAGGTGCGGACGTGCTGGCCCGGCACGAGCCGCAGGTCCACGGACGCGGGCAGCCGCGTCCGGGACCGCCGCCACGCACCCAGCAGCGACTCCACGGAGTCGTCGTCGGTGCAGGCGAACAGCCCCCGCCCGAACACGCGGGCCGCGGCGCCGCTCTCGCCGTGCCAGGCGAAGGCCTCGCCGAGGAAGACGTGCACCTCCACGTCCCCGGTGCGGCGGGTGAGCACCTCCTGCGCCAGCGCCCACGCCTCCTCCGCGCGGCCGCAGCCCAGCAGCGCCGACACGACGTAGCAGCGGGTGTCCGGCGGCACGTGCTCGCCGGTGGCCACGGCCCGCTCGGCGAGCCGCAGCGCGCCGAGCGCGTCACCGGCGTAGACGCGGTGCTCGCTGGCGGCCACCAGGAGGCGGCCGGGGGAGACCGTGTCACCGGGCTGGGGGGAGGTGGCCCAGGTCTCGAGCAGGTCCGCGAGGGCGCCCTGCGCACGGGAGTCCAAGGACGCCGCCACCTCGGCGTCCTCGACGTCACGACTGGTCACGGGGGAGCGCACGCTCGGGACAGTAGTGAGGACGTCTCGGCACGGTCCTGTCATGCCGCCCGTTCGGCGCAGCGGACCCCCGGCCACCGCCCGGCCGGACGTGCTCAGGCGGGTGGCTGCGCCGCGAGCTCGACCACCACCGGGGCGTGGTCCGAGGCGCCCTTGCCCTTGCGCTCCTCGCGGTCGATGGTGGCGCCGCTCACCCGGGCCGCCAGCGCCGGCGAGCCCAGCACGAAGTCGATCCGCATGCCCTGCCGCTTGGGGAAGCGCAGCTGCTGGTAGTCCCAGTACGTGTAGACCCCCGGGCCCGGCGCGTGCGGGCGCACGACGTCGGTGAAACCCGCCGCGTCCAGCGCCCCGAACGCCGCCCGCTCCGGCTCGGAGACGTGCGTGAGGCCCTCGAAGAACGTCCGGTCCCACACGTCGTCGTCGGTGGGGGCGATGTTGAAGTCCCCGCACAGCGCCACCTGCGCCGCCGGGTCGGCCGCCAGCCACCCGGCGCCGGCGGCGCGCAGCGACTCCAGCCAGGCCAGCTTGTAGGGGTAGTGCGGGTCCTGCAGCCCGCGGCCGTTGGGCACGTACAGGCTCCAGACGTCCACCCCGCCGCAGCGCGCCCCGATCGCGCGGGCCTCCACCACCGGCGGGTCCCCGAACTCCGGCACGTCCGGCGCGAAGGCCGTGCGCACGTCCGCCAGCCCGACCCGCGACAGCAGCGCCACCCCGTTCCACTGCGACAGGCCGTGGTGGGCGACGGCGTAGCCGATGTCCTCGAACGCCTGCGCGGGGAACTGCGCGTCCTTGCACTTGGTCTCCTGCAGCGCCACCACGTCCACGTCGCTGCGCTGCACCCACGCCAGCACGCGGTCCAGGCGGGCGCGGACGGAGTTCACGTTCCAGGTGGCCAGGCGCACGGCGGCGAGGCTACCCGCGCGCTGCGACACGGCCAGCGGATCGCGGCGGCGGCCGGGCGCGCGGCGGCACTCACGCCGTCCACGTGGCCGG
>NZ_BAABIL010000200.1:0-19155 GCF_039542765.1 Kineococcus glutinatus | reverse complement strand
CCACCCTGCTGCTGGTCAAGGAGTTCGCCGCGCAGCACGACGACTCCCGCCCCGGCGGGCGCGTGCTGCTGTTCACGTCCGGGCAGTACCACGACGCGATGCCCGCCGAGCTGCCGTACATCGCCTCCAAGGCCGCGCTGCACGAGCTGACCCGCAGCCTCGCGGTGCACCTCATCGGTCGCGGGATCACGGTGAACTGCGTCAACCCCGGGCCCAACGACACCGGGTACGCCGACGAGGAGGCCCGCGCCGCGGTGGCCCGGCTGAACCCCGGCGGGCGGTGGAGCACCCCCACCGACACCGCCCGGCTGGTGGCGTGGCTGCTCGGCGACGAGGCGGGCTGGGTCACGGGTCAGACCATCGCCTCCGACGGCGGCTGGTCCTCGCGCTGACCCGTCCCCCTCCCCCGGGCGCCCATCTCCGGGTTTGAGCGCTCGACGCCGGCCCTCGGGGCGCCCGAACCCGGAGATGGGCGCTCCGAGAGCTGGTCAGAGGCGCCCGAACCCGGAGATGGGCGGACGAGGGCGCGGATCCCCGATGAAGGCCTTGACCTTGACGCAGCGTCAACTCCTACCGTCGAGCACGAGGACGACGCGGGAGGTGTCAGGTGCTCTGGTCCATCCAGGAGCTGGCCCGGTCGGCGGGCGTGACGAGCAGGACGCTGCGGCACTACGACGCGGTGGGGCTGCTCGAGCCGGCCCGCACGGGCGGCAACGGCTACCGGTACTACGACTCCGGCAACCTGCTCCGCCTGCAGCGGATCCTCCTGCTGCGCGAGCTCGGCCTCGGCCTGAAGACCATCGCCGAGGTGCTCGACGGTCCCGGCCGCGACGGTCGGGACCACCAGCGCGGCGCCGCCGAGGCGCTGCGCACCCACCTGGCGCTGCTGGAACAGGAGCAGCAGCGCATCGCGCGGCAGATCGAATCGGTGCGGACGACGATCCGCAAGGTGGAAGGAGGGGAGCCGCTCGTGGCTACCGAGGTGTTCGACGGGTTCGACCACGCGCAGTACGAGGAGGAGGTGACCGAGCGCTGGGGCCGGGACGCGTGGCAGCGCGGCCAGGACTGGTGGGGCTCGCTGTCGGAGGAGGAGAAGCGCGCGTTCGGCCAGCGCCAGCTGGACATCGCCGCGGACTTCGGCCGGGCCAAGAAGGCGGGCCTCGCGCCCGACAGCGACGAGGTGCAGGAGATCACCGGCCGGCTGCGCGACTGGCTGGCCGTGACCCAGCCGCAGGTCGGCGCGGAGTACTTCACCGGCCTGGGCGAGATGTACGTCGCCGACGACCGCTTCCGCGCCAACTACGACGTGCACGCGCCGCAGACGGCGGAGCTGATCCGCGACGCGATGGTCGTCTACGCCGGGCGCCACCTGGCGTGAGGCCCGCATCCCGGGCCCCGCCACCGCGGAAAGGACCCTTTCCGCGGTGGCGGGGGCGCCCGGACGACGGAAAGGGTCCTTCCCGCGGCCCGCCGGGCCCCGCCTGTGTGGGTTGTGCGCGCACCCGGCGGGGACGCTGCAGCCCGCGCTGCGGCTGCCGATGGGTCGCTTATGGTGGCGCTCGTGCCGAGATCGCAGCCCTCGAGGACCGAGGGCACCTCCGCCGACGCCGCGGCCCGCGACCTGCCCGGCACGGGCCGCCTGCCGCGCGGCCGGCACGCCAGCCACCAGCACGGCGTCGCGTACCGGCTGCTGCGTGCCGCCGGCGTCGGCGTGCTCGGCCTCTCGGTGGTCGCGGCCGGGGGCGGCGCCTACGCCTGGTACCGGCTGCAGGGCAACATCAACGCCGAGAGCATCACCGACCGCCTGGGCATCCGCCCCGACACCGAGGCCACGGTGGACCCCACGACGGGGCAGAGCGCGCTGAACGTCCTCGTCATGGGCAGCGACACCCGGGAGCTGGCCGACGGCACGGGCGACGAGTACGGCGGCCTGGAGGCGGCGGAGGGCGCCCGCTCGGACACCACCGTCCTCGTGCACCTGGCCGCCGACCGGCGCAGCGCCACCCTCGTGAGCATCCCGCGCGACTCGATGGTGCAGATCCCCGACTGCACGGCGGACGACGGCACCGTGGTCGCCGCGCACCGCGGCCAGTTCAACTCCGCGTTCTCCGAGGGCGGCACCGCCTGCACGGTGAAGACCGTGGAGAGCGTCACCGACGTGCTGATCGACCACTACGCCGTCGTGGACTTCAGCGGCTTCCGATCGATGATCGACGCCCTCGGCGGGGTGACGATCTGCACCCCGGAGGACATCGAGGACAGGAAGGCGAACCTGTACCTGCCGGCCGGCACCCACGAGGACGTGGACGGCGAGACGGCGCTGGCCTACGCCCGCGTCCGGTACATCGGCGACGGCTCGGACATCTCCCGCATCGGCCGCCAGCAGGCCCTGATGTCCTCGATGGTGCAGAAGGTGCTCAGCTCCGACGTGCTGCTGCGCCCGGACCGGCTGTTCTCCTTCCTCGACGCGGCGACGAAGTCCGTCACCACCGATCCGGAGCTGGCCAGCCTCAACCAGATGCGCCAGCTCGCGCAGAGCCTGCAGAAGATGCCCGCCGACGGCGTCCGCTTCGTCACCGTCCCCAACGAGCCCGACCCCCGCAACGACGCGCGGGTGGTGTGGACGGCCGCGGCGGACGAGCTGTGGCGGCAGATCCGCACCGACACCACCCCCGGCGCCACCCCGAGTCCCTCCCCGACGGCGAGCACCGACCCGTCGACGTCGTCGGCGCTGACCATCCCGCCGCAGCGGATCTCCGTGCAGGTGCTCAACGTCGGCGGGGAGACCGGGGCCGCCGGGCGCGCCGCGCAGGCGCTGGGTGCGCTCGGCTTCACCGTCACGGGCACCGGCGACGGCGAGGCGACGGCCTCCACCGAGGGGGTGCACGTCCGCTACGGCCCCGACCGCGCCGACAGCGCCGCCACCGTCACGGCGTCCTTCCCCGGCGCCACCAGCGCCGTCGACCCCGCCCTCGGCAGGGGCATCGTCGTAGAGGTCGGCACCGGGGCGCCCGCACCGGTCGACGTCAGCGCGCGCCTGGTGACGCCCAGCACCCCGACGTCGACCGGCGGCGCGACCCCGGAACCGACGATCACCGCCCGCGTCGCCACCGACGACATCTGCGCCTGAGCACGCGCGGGGGTCCGCGCCCGTCCCCGTCCTGACCGATCGCCCCGGACCTGCCAGTGTGGTGCCGTGACCGATCGGACGGTTCCGTGATCGTCAACCTGCGGCGGGCGGGGGAGGCCGACGCCGACGCCGTGGCCGACGTCTGGCTGCGCTCGCGCGCCGAGGCGATGCCGTGGCTGGCCGTCGTCCACACCCCCGAGGAGGTGCGGGCGTGGGTGGGGGAGCACCTCATCCCCGGTGCCGGCACGTGGGTGGCGGTGGTGGACGAGCGGGTCGTGGGGGTCGCGGCGATCGCCGAGGGCTGGCTGGAGCAGCTCTACGTGCTGCCCGAGGCGCAGGGGCACGGCGTGGGCCGCAGCCTGCTGGACGTCGCCAAGGAGCACAGCGGCGGGCACCTGCGGCTGCACGTGTTCCGGCGCAACACCCGCGCGCAGCGCTTCTACGCCTCCGCGGGCTTCGTCGTCACCGGTGGCACCGAGGGTGACAACGAGGAGGGCGAGCCGGACCTCGTGATGACGTGGCGGCCCGACGGCGAACCGGAGGACGGCCTGCCGGCGTAGGCCCCGCCCCACCGGTCCCGGGCCGCTGACACCCCTGCTGCACCGAGCGCGCGACACACCGTCCTGCGGTGCGACCTGCGCGGCGCGCTGCGTCCTGGGTGCAGCAGGGGTGTCAGCGGCTGCGTCCGCAGGACGTGTCCGCGGGGGCGGACGTGGCTTCGGGACGTCATCCGCGAGGTGACAGCCAGCTGACCGGCGACGGCCCGTGTGTCGAGTGTCGGCAATACGATGGTGGCCCGTCCCCCGATCCGGCCCAGGGAGATCTCGCCATGGCTGTCGAGCCGTTGCCCAGTCTGGACCGCAGCACCCTGCGGGAGCGGGCCCTGGTGGCGGTGCGCTCGGCGATCCTGACGGGCCGGTACGGCCCCGGGGACCACCTGGGGGAGGTGGAGCTCGCCGGCAGCCTGGGGGTGAGCCGCGGCACGGTGCGCGAGGCGCTGCGCCACCTGCAGCAGGAGGGGCTGGTGGTCGCGGGCGCGCGCGGGATGCTGCGGGTGCGGGCGCTGTCACCGCAGGAGGTGCGGGAGCTGTTCGCGGTCCGGGCCGCGCTGGAGGGCCTGGCCATCTCCGAGCTGATCGCCTCCCCGCGCCGGCAGGAGGCCGCGGCCCGCCTGCGCGCCGAGCTGGAGCGCCTGGAGGAGGACCCCGACGACGTCCTGGCGTCCCTGGAGGCCGATCTCGGTTTCCACCTCCTGCTGTGCCAGCTTGCGGGCAACTCCATGCTCGTGGACGCCTGGCGCCACCTGGAGGGCCGCATGCGGGTGACGATCATGAGTTTCGGCGAGACGACGGCGAAGGGCCTGATGTCGGCGCAGCGGCACCTGCCGATCGTCGAGGCCGTCGAGCGGGGCGAGGTGCCCGCCGCCAGGGCGGTGATCGAGGCGCACATGGCCGGCGCCGCCGAGGCGTACGCCCGACCGCGGTAGCCGGCGGGCGGTGGGCCGGGGGTTGACAGCCCCCGGCGGGGCGGCCCACCATGAAGCCACGGCCGACTGTCAACACTCGGGAGTCAACGCCCCGACCGGCCGGATGGGTCGCCCGTTCTTCCGATCGATGGAGATCACCATGACGGACCTGCGCCAACCGTTCCCCGCCCCCGGCGCCGGGGCCTCCCCCGAGCGCCACCCGGTGCAGGGCACCGACGCGCGCAAGAGGGTCGCGGTCGGTTCCTCGATCGGCGCGACGATCGAGACCTACGACTTCATCGGCTTCGGCACCGCGGCGGCGCTGTACTTCAACGAGGCCTTCTTCCCCTCCCGCGACCCGCTGTCCGGCACCCTGCTCTCCTTCGCCACCCTCGGCATCGGTTTCGCCGTGCGCCCGCTCGGCGGCATCGTCGGCGGCTACCTCGGCGACCGCATCGGCCGCAAGCCCGTCCTCGTCGGCTCGCTGCTGCTGATGGGCATCGCCACCGTCTGCATCGGCCTGCTGCCCACCTACGCGCAGGTGGGCGTCTGGGCCGGCGTGCTGCTCACGCTCGTCCGCGTCGTGCAGGGCCTCGCCTTCGGCGCGGAGTGGGGCGGCGCCATCCTCATGACCTTCGAGCACGCCCCCTGGCGCAAGAAGGGCCTCTACACCGGCATCACCCAGGCCGGTTTCCCCCTCGGCCTGCTGCTGGCGAACGCGGCGTTCCTGCTCAGCGTGCCGCTCGGCGGCACGTGGGCGTGGCGGGTGCCGTTCCTGCTCAGCGCCGTGCTCATCGCCGTCGGGATCGTCATCCGGCTCAAGGTCGAGGAGTCGCCGGAGTTCACCGAGCTCAAGGACGAGGGCGAGGTCGCGAAGAACCCCCTCAAGGACGTCCTGCGCGACGACTGGCGCAACATCGTCCGGGCGTTCTGCCTGCGGGTGGCCGAGACCGCCGGGTACGCCGTGTCCGTGACGTTCGTGCTCACCTACCTGCGGGAGGAGGAGCTCGCCGACCGCACCCTGACGCTGACGGCCCTCATGACCGCCGCGGCGCTGGGCATCATCGCCACCACGGCGTGGGGCGCGCTCACCGACCGCGTCGGCCGCCGGCCCGTCTACCTGCTCGGCACCGCCATCACCGTGGCGTGGGGCGTGCCGCTGTTCCTCGTCCTCAACACCGGCGCCGCCGTCGCGATCGTGCTGGCGTTCATCGTCAGCTACACCGTCTGCCAGAACTGCCTCGCCGGTGTGCAGGGCGCCTGGTTCTCCGAGCTGTTCTCGGTGAAGACCCGCACCTCCGGCGCATCGCTGGCCTACCAGCTGTCCGCCGTCGTCTCCGGGTTCACCCCGTTCGTCGTCGTGTTCCTCTACGACGCCGCCGGCTGGGTCGGTCCCGCGCTGCTGTTCAGCGCCTACGGCCTGTGCGGGTTCGTGGCGGCGCTGGTGACCCGCGAGACGTGGGGACCGGCGCAGCGCGCGGAGGTGGACCGCATCGAGCGGGACGCCCTCGCCGCGGCGCGCACCGCCTGACCCGCCGCCCGCCCCACCACGGGCGCGAGCCGTCGCGCCCACCCCACCGCTTCGCGACCACCACACCGTGGGACCGCCACGGCCGACCGGAGGACGACATGACAGCACTGCACACCGTGCCGGCGCGCGGCACCGAGGACCGGGCCGAGCGGATCGCGCGGCTGAGCGCGGCCGCGCACCGCATCCGCCGCCACGCCCTCGACATGGGCGAGGTGCAGGGGCAGGGCTACATCGGTCAGGCCCTCGGCGTCGCCGACGTCCTCGCCGTCGTGTACGGCGACCAGCTGCGGTTCCGCCCCGCCGAGCCGGAGTGGCCCGACCGCGACCGGTTCCTGCTGTCGATCGGGCACTACGCCATCGCGCTGTACGCCGCGCTCGCCGAGGCGGGCACCATCGACGCCGCCGAGCTGGAGACGTACGGCTCCGACGGCTCCCGGCTGCCGATGTCGGGCATGGCCTCCTACACCCCCGGCATGGAGATTTCCGGCGGCTCCCTCGGGCACGGCCTGGGCGTGGCCACCGGGATGGCCCTCGGGCTGCGCCTGCAGGGCAACCCGGCGCGGGTGTTCAACCTGCTCTCCGACGGTGAGCTGGACGAGGGCTCGACGTGGGAGGCGGCCATGGCCTGCGCCCACCACGGCCTGGACAACGTCACCGCGATCGTCGACGTCAACGCGCTGCAGGCCGACGGCCCCACCGCCGGGGTGCTGCGCACCGAACCCGTCACGGACAAGTGGCGCGCCTTCGGCTGGCACGCGCTGCGCGTGGACGGCAACGACATCGGCGCGCTCGTCGACGCCTTCGACGAGCTGCGCGCGCACCGCGGTTCCCCCTCGGTGCTGATCTGCGACACCCGCATCGGCCACGGCGTGCCGATGCTCGCCGAGCGGGAGAAGGCGCACTTCATGAAGGTGGCCGAGCACGAGTGGGACCTGGCCCGACAGCAGCTGGGCGAAGGGAGCCCGGCGTGAGCGCCACGACCACCTCGACCCCCGGCGCCGGGGGCGCGAAGCTGAAGACCTCGGCGATGATCGCCTCGTTCGCCGACCCGGGGCAGCGCACCGCGCCCGCTCCCTTCGGGCACGCGCTGGCCCGGCTCGCCGAGCAGGACGCGCGCATCGTGGGCCTGTCCGCGGACCTGGCCAAGTACACCGACATGCACGTCTTCCGCGACGCGCACCCGCAGCGGTTCTTCCAGATGGGCATGGCCGAGCAGACGATGCTCGGTGCCGCCGCCGGCATGGCCGAGGTGGGCCTGGTGCCCTTCGCCTCCACGTACTCGGTGTTCGCGACCCGCCGCGCCTACGACTTCCTGTGCCTGGACATCGCCGAGCCGAACCTCAACGTGAACGTCGTCGGTGCGCTGCCGGGGCTGACCACCGGCTACGGGCCCAGCCACCAGGCCACCGAGGACCTCGCCATCCTGCGCGGCTGCCCGAACCTGACGATCGTCGACCCCTGCGACGCCGTGGACATCGAGCAGGCCGTCCCGCAGCTGGCCGCCGCTCCCGGCCCGACGTACCTGCGGCTGCTGCGGGGCAACGTGCCCTCGGTGCTGGACGAGTACGACTACCGCTTCCAGCTGGGCAAGGCGGCGGAGCTGCGCACCGGCCGCGACGTCGTGCTGATCTCGACCGGCCTCATGACGATGCGGGCGCTGCAGGCGGCGCAGCGCCTGGAGGCCGACTCCGTCGACGTCGCCGTGCTGCACGTGCCCACCGTCAAGCCGCTGGACCGCGAGGCGGTGCTCGCCGCCGCGCGCACCGACCGCCTCGTGGTGACCCTGGAGAACCACACCGTCGTCGGCGGCCTGGCCGAGTCGGTGGCCTCCACCCTCGCCTTCGCCGGCGTCGGGACCCGCGTGGTGCCGATCGCGCTGCCGGACGAGTTCCTCGCCGCCGGCGCGCTGCCCACCCTGCACGACCGCTACGGGCTGTCCACCGACGCGATCGTGCAGCGGGTGCGCGCCGAGCTCGGCGGCACCCCGCGACCCACCCGGCCGGGTGCCGCCCAGCCCACCGTCCCGCCCACCGCCTGAGAAGAGGACCCCGTGCCCGTCTCCGAACTCACCGCCGTCGTCACCGGCGGGGCGTCCGCCCGCGGCATCGGGCGGGCCACCGCCCACGCCCTCGCCGCCTCGGGGTGGAACGTCGCGATCCTCGACCTCGACGAGGCCGGCGCCAAGGACGCCGCCCACGAGGTGGGGGAGCGTTCCGGCTCCCGCACCGCGGGCATCGCCTGCGACGTCACCGACGAGGACTCGGTGGCCGCGGCGCTCACCGCGCTGGACGCCGTGCTGCCCCCGGTGGGTGCGCTCGTCAACAACGCCGGCATCACCTCGCCCGTCCCGTTCTGCGAGGTCAGCGGGGCGGAGTGGGACCGCGTCTTCGCCGTCAACGTCCGCGGCGCCTACAACATCACCCGCCGCCTGGTGCCCGGCATGGCCGAGCGCGGTTTCGGCCGCGTCGTCTTCCTCTCCTCGGTCTCCGCCGAGCGCGGCGGCGGGGTGTTCGGCGGCGTGGCGTACTCCGCGGCCAAGGCGGCCCAGCTCGGTTTCGCCCGGGCGCTGGCCCGCGAGGTCGGGCCGCGCGGGGTCACGGTGAACTCCGTGGCCCCGGGCCTCATCGACACCGACATCACCGCCGGTGGCCTGGACGCCGACCGCGAGCGGGCGCTGCTGGCCGGGGTCCCGATGGGGCGCAAGGGCCGCACCCGGGACGTGGCCGACCTCATCACCTACCTGTGCCGGGAGGAGACGTCGTACGTCACCGGCGCCACCTACGACGTCAACGGCGGTTCGCACATCCACTGACGTTCCCGGCGGCGCTGCCGTGACCGCAGCGCCCCCGCGTCGCACGCCCCTTCCCGATCTGGACAGCTGGACGGAGAACCCCATGGCGCCTGCACCGATGTTCCGCAAGGTCCTCGTCGCCAACCGGGGGGAGATCGCGGTGCGCGCGTTCCGCGCCGCCGTGGAGCTGGGGGCGCGGACGGTCGCGGTGTTCGCGCACGAGGACCGCAACGCCGTGCACCGGAGCAAGGCCGACGAGGCCCACCTGATCGGCGAGCAGGGGCACCCGGTGCGGGCCTACCTCGACGTCGGCGAGGTCCTGCGGGTGGCGCGGGCCTCCGGCGCCGACGCGGTGTACCCGGGCTACGGGTTCCTCTCGGAGAACCCGGACCTGGCCCGTGCGTGCGCGGACGCCGGGATCGCCTTCGTCGGCCCACCGGCGCGGGTGCTGGAGCTGGCGGGGAACAAGGTCGCGGCGGTGGCCGCGGCGCGCGCCGCCGGGATCGCGACCCTGGAGTCCTCCGCCCCGTCCTCCGACGTGGAGGAGCTGGTCGCCGCGGCGGAGGTCGTCGGTTTCCCGGTGTTCGTCAAGGCCGTCGCCGGGGGCGGGGGGCGCGGCATGCGGCTGGTGGCGACGCGGGCGGAGCTGCCCGACGCGCTGGGGGCCGCGATGCGCGAGGCGGCCGGGGCCTTCGGGGACCCGACGGTGTTCCTGGAGCGGGCGGTGCTGCGCCCGCGGCACATCGAGGTGCAGGTCCTGGCCGACGCCGCGGGGGAGGTGGTGCACCTCTTCGAGCGGGACTGCTCCCTGCAGCGCCGGCACCAGAAGGTCGTCGAGATGGCTCCCGCCCCCCACCTCGACGACGACGTGCGGCGGGCGCTGCACCGCGACGCGGTGACCTTCGCGCGCAGCCTCGGGTACGTGAACGCCGGCACCGTGGAGTTCCTGCTGGCCACCGCGGGGGAGCGCGCGGGCGAGCACGCCTTCATCGAGATGAACCCCCGCATCCAGGTCGAGCACACCGTGACCGAGGAGGTCACCGACGTCGACCTGGTGCAGGCGCAGCTGCGCATCGCCGCCGGGGCGGGGCTGGGCGACCTCGGCCTCACCCAGGAGCGCATCACCGTGCGCGGCGCGGCCCTGCAGTGCCGCATCACCACCGAGGACCCGGCCAACGGTTTCCGCCCGGACACCGGGCGCATCACCGCCTACCGCTCCGCCGGCGGGGCCGGGGTCCGCCTGGACGGCGGGACCCTGCACGCCGGGGCGGAGGTCTCCCCGCACTTCGACTCCCTGCTGGTCAAGCTCACCTGCCGCGGCCGCGACCTCGACGCCGCCACCGCCCGCGCCCGGCGCGCCCTGGCGGAGTTCCGCATCCGCGGGGTGGCCACCAACATCTCCTTCCTGCAGGCCGTGCTGGACGACCCGGACTTCCTCGCCGGGCGCGTGGACACCGGCTTCATCGCCGAGCACCCCGGTCTGGCCGCCGCGCGCGTGCCCGCCGACCGCGGGACGCGGCTGCTGGGCTACCTCGCCGACGTCACCGTGAACACCCCGCACGGCCCCGCGCCCGCCCTCACCAGCCCCCGGCGCAAACTGCCCGGCACGGACCTGTCGCGCCCGGCCCCGGACGGTTCGCGGCAGCGGCTGCGCGAGCTCGGCCCGGAGGGTTTCGCGGCCTGGCTGCGCGCGGAGCGGCAGGTCCACGTCACCGACACCACGTTCCGCGACGCCCACCAGTCGCTGCTGGCCACCCGGGTGCGCACCGCCGACCTGCTGGCGGTGGCACCGCACGTGGCCCGCACCCAGGCGCAGCTGCTGAGCCTGGAGTGCTGGGGCGGGGCCACCTACGACGTGGCGCTGCGCTTCCTCGGCGAGGACCCCTGGGACCGCCTGGCCGCCCTGCGCGAGGCGGTGCCCAACATCTGCCTGCAGATGCTGCTGCGCGGGCGCAACACCGTCGGCTACACCCCCTACCCGCTGGCCGTGACCGACGCGTTCGTCGCCGAGGCCGCCGCCACCGGCGTCGACGTCTTCCGCATCTTCGACGCCCTCAACGACGCCGACCAGGTCGTGCCCGCCATCGCCGCGGTGCGCGCCACCGGAACCGCCGTCGCCGAGGCGGCCCTGTGCTACACCGGCGACCTCGCCGACCCGGGCGAGGACCTCTACACCCTGGACTCCTACCTGCGCCTGGCCGCGCGTTTCGCGGAGGCCGGCGCCCACGTGCTGGCGATCAAGGACATGGCCGGGTTGCTGCGCCCACCCGCGGCCCGCCGCCTCGTCACCGCGCTGCGCGCCGAGTTCGACCTGCCGGTGCACCTGCACACCCACGACACGGCCGGCGGGCAGCTGGCCACCCTCACCGCCGCGATCGAGGCCGGTGTCGACGCCGTCGACGTCGCCTGCGCCGCGATGGCCGGCACCACCAGCCAGCCCCCGATGTCCGCCCTCATCGCCGCCACCGCCCACAGCGAGCGCGAGACCCCGCTCGACCTGCACGCCGCCACCGCGCTGGAGCCGTACTGGGAGGCCGTGCGCTGCCTCTACGCCCCGTTCGAGTCCGGCCTGCCCGGACCCACCGGGCGGGTCTACGACCACGAGATCCCCGGCGGGCAGCTGTCCAACCTGCGCCAGCAGGCCACCGCCCTGGGCCTGGGGGACCGCTTCGAGGCGATCGAGACCACCTACGCCGCCGTGGACCGGATCCTGGGCCGCCTGGTGAAGGTCACCCCGTCCTCCAAGGTCGTCGGCGACCTGGCCCTGCAGCTGGTCGCCCACGGCGTCGACACCCCCGCGGCGATCGCCGGGTTCGCCGAGGACCCCGGCAGGTTCGACCTGCCCGACTCCGTCATCGCCTTCCTCGCCGGCGAGCTGGGCACCCCGCCCGCCGGCTGGCCGGAGCCGTTCCGCACCAGGGCGCTGGCCGGGCGCAGCATCCGCAGCACCGCGCCCGAGGTCGCACCCGACGACGCCGCCGCGCTGACCCGGCCCGGGCGGGAGCGCCGCGACACCCTGAACCGCCTCCTCTTCCCCGGCCCCACCCGCGAGCACCTCGAGCACCGCGCGACGTACGGGGACACCTCGGTCCTGGACACCGGCGACTACCTCTACGGCCTGCGGCCCGGTGTGGAGCACGTCATCGACCTCGAACCCGGCGTCAGCCTCATCACCACCCTGGAAGCGGTCTCCGCGGCCGACGAGCACGGGGTGCGCACCGTGCTGACCACGCTGAACGGCCAGATGCGCCCGGTGCAGGTCCGCGACCGCTCCATCGCCGTGGACGTCCGCAGCGCGGAGAAGGCCGACGCCGGCGACCCCGACCAGGTGGCCGCGCCCTACGCGGGCGTCGTCTCCCTCACCGTCGGCGAGGGGGACGAGGTCGCGGCTGGGCAGGTCGTCGCCACGATCGAGGCGATGAAGATGGAGGCGGCCATCACCGCTCCCCGCGCCGGTCGGGTGGACCGCCTCGCCGTCGCCGCGGTGCAGCCCGTCGACGCCGGCGACCTGCTGCTCCGGCTGCGCCCCAGCACCTGACGCGGCCCTACCCTGCGGTGGTGACCGCCGACCCGGGCCCCGCCGCCGTCGACGTGCGCCTCGCCGGGCCGGGCGAGGGCCGGGCCTGGCACCGCACCAAGCAGCTCGGGTTCCTGGCCCACCCCGCGCCCGACGCGGAGGTCGACGCGTGGTGGGACAGGCACTTCGAGCCGGGGCGCTTCCTCGGCGGGTGGGACGGGGAGCTGTGCGTCGCCACCTCGCGCAGCATCCCGCTGGAGCTCACCGTCCCCGGCGGCCGGGCGCTGCCGGCGTCCGGCATCGCGAGCGTCACCGTCAGCCCCACCCACCGCCGCCGCGGCCTGCTGCGCCGCCTCGTGCACCGCGAGCTGGAGCTGGCGCGCGACCGCGGTGAGGCGGTGGCCCTGCTGACCTCCGCCGAGCACGCCATCTACGGCCGCTTCGGTTTCGGGCACGCCCTGCGCCACCGCGGGTTCGCCGTCGACGTCGTCCGCTCCGGCCGCCTCCACCCCGGGGTGGGGGAGCTGCGCGACGGCGCCCGCATCGAGCTGGTCCCACCGGACCGGTTGTGCGAGGTCGGCCCCGACCTGCACGAGCGGTTCCGCCGCAGCCGGCCCGGGGCGATCACCCGTTCCGCGGCGGACTGGGGCTACCGGTCCGGGGAGCTCACCGTCCCCGGCGCCACGAGCTCCCCGTGCACCACCGCGGTGCACCGCGAACCCGGCGGGCAGGTCAGCGCCCTGCTCAGCTACGTCACCGACCGCGCCTACCGCGACGGCGACCCCGACGCGACGATGACGGTCGTCGACCACCTCGCGGTGGACCCCCGCGCCGCCGCCGCCCTATGGCGTTTCGCCCTCGACGTCGACCGGGTCCGCCACGTCGTCGTGCCGAACACCGCCCCCGACGACCCGCTGCTGCTGTGGCTGGTCAACCCCCGGGCCGCCAGGCCCGTCGGCGGCGGCGTCGAGGACCTGTGGGTGCGGGTCCTGGACGGGCCGCGGGCGTTCGCGGCGCGCACCTACGAGGTCCCCGGCCGGGTGGTCCTCGACGTCGACGACCCCCACGGCCACCTGGCCGGCCGCTGGCTCCTGCACGCCGGCACCGACGGCACCGGGACCCTCACCCGCACGGACCTCCCCGCGGACCTGCGCACCGACGCCGCCACCCTCGGCGCCGTCTACCTCGGGGGACTCCCGGTCGCGCAGTTCGCCGCGGCCGGTTTCGTCACCGAGCAGCGCCCGGGGGCGGCGGCGGAGCTGGGGCGGGTGCTGCGGACCTCGACGGCCCCGTGGTGCCCGGACGAGTTCTGACCCGTGCCCGCGCCGTTGCTCGAGACGAAGCTGCACCCCCCGCGGCACCGCAGCGGGGCGCTGCCGCGCCCCCGGCTGGCGCAGCGCCTGGACCGCGGCCTCGGGTGCCGGCTGACCCTGGTCAGCGCCCCGGCGGGTTTCGGCAAGACGACCCTGCTCGCCGAGCGCGCGGCCGCGTGGGCGGCCGGCGGCGCGCGGGTCGGGTGGCTCTCCCTGGACGGGCAGGACGACGACCCGGGCGTCCTGTGGCCGTACGTGGTGGCCGCGCTGCAGGCCGCGGCGCCCGGGACGGGCGCGGACGCGCGGGCGCTGCTCGGGTCGGGCGCGCCCACCGGCGCGGTGCTCACCTCCCTGCTCAACGACCTGCACGCCGTCGCGGGCGACGTCGTCCTGGCGCTCGACGACGTGCACCACCTCCGGTCCCGGGAGGTGCACGACGGGCTGGGGTTCCTGCTGGAGCACCTGCCCGCGAACGCGCACCTCGTGCTCGCCGGCCGCACCGACCCCGCGCTGCCCCTGGCCCGGCTGCGCGCCCGCGGCGACCTCGTGGAGGTCCGCGCCGCCGACCTGCGCTTCACGCCGGAGGAGGCCGCCACCTACCTCGCCGGGGCGACCGGGTCCGCGCTCGCACCCGCGGACGCCGCCGCGCTCGCGGCGCGCACCGAGGGCTGGATCGCCGGTCTGCAGCTCGCGGCGCTGTCGCTGGAGGGCAGGGACGACGTCGCCGGTTTCGTCGCCGGTTTCGCCGGGGACGACCGGTTCGTCGTCGACTACCTGCTGGAGGAGGTGCTGCAGCGCCAGCCCCCGCACGTGCGCGGGTTCCTGCTGTGCACCTCGGTGCTCGGCAGGCTGACCGGCCCGCTGTGCGACGCGGTGACCGGTGGACCCGGCGGCGCCGCGGTGCTGGAGGCGCTCGACCGGCAGAACCTGTTCGTCGTCGCCCTCGACGACCGGCGCCGCTGGTACCGCTACCACCACCTGTTCGCGGACGTGCTGCGGGCGCGGCTGCTCGACGAGCGGCCCGGGGAGGTCGCCGCGCTGCACGGGCGAGCGAGCGAGTGGTTCGAGCAGCACGGCGACCGGCCCGAGGCGATCGCCCACGCGTTCGCGGCCGGCGACGTGGAGCGCGCCGCGCACCTCGTCGAGCTCGCCCTGCCCGCGCTGCGCCGGGACCGGCAGGAGGCCACGATGCACCGCTGGCTCGCGGCGCTGCCCGACGACGTCCTCCGCACCCGGCCGGTGCTGAGCGTGGGGTACGCGTCGGCCCTGATGAGCCTCGGGGACCTCGCGGGCGTCGAGGAACGACTGCGCGACGCCGAGCGGTGGCTCGTGCCCGCCACGCCCGGCGCCGACCGCACCACCCCGCCCGCGGGCGCCGTCGTCGCCGACGTGCAGGCGTTCGGCGCCCTGGCCGCGGGCATCGCCGTCTACCGGGCGGCGCTCGCCCGGGCGAGGGGTGACGACGCGGACGCGGAGGCCCGGGCGCGCCGCGCGCTCGAGTCGGGCGATCCCGGCGCCCACCTGGAGCGGGGGGCCGCCGCGGGCCTGCTCGCCCTGGCGCGGTGGTCGGCCGGCGACCTCGCGGCCGCGCACGCCTCGTGGGGCGAGGCCGTCGCCAGCCTCGAACGGGCCGGGCACGTCGCCGACGCGTTCGGCGGGCGCATCGCCCTCGCCGACATCCGCATCGCGCAGGGCCGGCTCGACGACGCGCGGCGCACGTACGAGGAGGGGCTGCGGCTCGCCGCGGACCACGGCGGCCCGGTCCTGCGCGGCACCGCAGACCTGCACGTCGGCCTGGCCGACGTGCTGCGCGAGCGCGGCGACCTCGCGGGGGCCGCCCACCACCTGCGCACGAGCGAGGCCCTCGGTCCCGGCGGCGCCCTGCCGCAGCACCCGCACCGGTACCGCGTCGCGCTGGCCCGCCTGAGGGTCGCCGAGGGCGATCTGGACGCCGCGGTCGCGCTGCTGGAGGACGCCGAGCGCGTCTACGACGCCAACTTCTTCCCCGAGCCCCGGCCGGTCGCCGCCGAGCGGGCGCGGGTGCGGATCGCGCAGGGCCGGTGGGCGGAGGCGCTCGCCCGGGCCGCCGAGCGCGGCGTCACCGCCGACGACGAGGTGGTGTACCTGCGCGAGTACGAGCACCTGGTGCTGGCCCGGGCGCTCGTCGCCCGCGGCGCGGCCGAGGGGGACGGGCGCGTCCTCGCCAGTGCCACCCGGCTGCTGGACCGCATCCTGGCGGCAGCGGAGGACGGCGGCCGCGGCGGCAGCGTCATCGAGGCCCTCGTCGTCCACGCCCTCGCCGCCTCCGCGGCCGGCGACGGGCCGTCCGCCCTCGCCCACCTCGCCCGCGCGGTGGCGCTCGCCGAACCCGAGGGGTACGTGCGGGTGTTCGCCGACGAGGGCGCCGCCCTGCTGGGGCCACTGCGGGCGCTGGCGCCCCGGGAACCCCACGCCCGCCGGCTGCTCGCCGGGCTCAGGGCGCCGCACCGGGCCGCCGGCGCCGGGGCGCGCAGCGGGCAGGTCCTCGTCGAGCCGTTGAGCGCGCGTGAGCTCGACGTGCTGCGGCTCCTGGCGTCCGAGCTCGACGGACCGGGCATCGCCCGCGAGCTCGTGGTGTCCCTCAACACCGTCCGCACCCACACCAGGAACGTCTACGCCAAGCTCGCCGTGCGGAACCGGCGGGAGGCCGTGCGCCGTGCGACCGAGCTCGGCCTGCTCGGGGCGCGCGTTCGCGCCCGTGGTGGCGACGGGAGCGGCACACTGCCGTCATGACGGGGACCGAACTCCACAGCGGCAACTCCGCCGGCCCCGCGGACACGCCCGCCGATGGTTTCGGTGCCGGTGCGGTGCGCTGGTGGCGCCGGCTGGCCGGCGCGGGCGTCGTGTCCCTCCTCGCCCTGGGGTTCGGGGTGCTGGCGATCGACGACCTCGACCGGGACGGCCGCGTCTGGGCGCTGCTGGTGCTGGCCTGCACCTACACCGGCGTGCTGGTCTCCCGGTTCGTCTCCGGCTCGGCGCGCGGTGGCGCGCTGGTGGCCCGCCACGCCGCGGCGGGCACCGCGCTGGGCCTGGTGCTGGCCCTGGTGCTCACCGTCGCCTTCCCCGGCAGCCCGGAACTGTTCGTGCTGTGGGCGGTGATCTGCTTGCCGTCCGGTGCGCTGGTCGGGGCGGGTGCTGCTGCTGCCGCGCTGCTGGTGCCCCAACGGGCCGCAGCGGTGGTGGCCGTGGCGGGCGTGCTGGCCGCCGGGGCGCTGGCCTACCTCGCGTTCCGCCCGCTCGCGCCGCACGACCTGTTCGCCGTGGAACCCACCGAGCAGGTCGCCGCCGCCGGTGGAGCCGGAGGTCTGGCCGAGCGCACCCGTGAGGCCGTCGAGCGCATCGGCGCCGGGGGTGACCTGCGGACCGCGACGACGTGGGAGACGGTCGCGTCACAGGTCTCCACCGGGCTGGGCGACGCCCAGGCGCACCTGCGGTTCACCCCGGCGGAGGACCTGCCGACGTCCGCGCTCACGGGTGAGCGGGTGCGGCTGATCACCGTCGAGGTCCGCGGGCAGGACTCCGCGTGCGTCATCGTGGATGTGGACGCGGCTCGCGTGGCGGACGACGCCTGCCGGGACCTCGACCTCACCCGCTGACCGCGCTGTGCCGTGCGCCCTCCCCGGCGGCCTCACAAGGCACGTAGGGAACGGGCCGCGGCCCGGCCGCGTCGAAGCGTCATGACCTCGCGCCTGGTCGCCCGGCTCGGGCTGTCCGCCGTCGTGTTCGTGAGCGCGTGCGGGCAGCAGCCCGCGCCCGGTGCTGCACCGGGCAGCGACCCACCCGCCGTGGCGCCCGCCGACGTCGCACGGCCCGACCTCGTGCCCGACGAGCACCCGGGGCCCTTCGAGGCCACCGGCTTCGTCTTGCAGGACGCCGGCCACGGACCGCAGCTCTGCACCGGTGCGATCGCGGCCTCGCTGCCCCCACAGTGCTGGGGGACCGACCTGATCGGCTTCGACTTCTCCTCCCTGCCCGCCGGCTCCTACGAGTCGGTGTCCGGGAGCCGGTACGGGGACTTCGTCGTCACCGGGGTGCTGCAGGGTGAGGCGATCCGGCTCACGGCACCCGCCCGCCCCGCCGGCCCGGACGACGGACCGCCCCCGCCGGAGCCGTCCTTCGCCAGCCCCTGCCCCGAACCAGCGGGCGGCTGGCGGGCGCCGGACCCGGCGCGGGCCACCGAGGAGGCCCTGCAGGCCGCATGGGTGCGGGCCGAGGCCGTCGAGGGGTACGGACTGCTGTGGATCGACCAGTCCATGCTGACCCCCGAGGAGATCGCGGCGGAAGCGGTCAACGACCCGCTGCGCTACGTCCTGAACGTCTCCACCACCGGGGACCTGGCCGAGATGGAGGCCGCGGTGCGCGCGGTGTGGGGTGGTGCGCTGTGCGTCAGCGCCGCGGCGCACTCCGACGCGGAACTGACCTCCGCGCGGGACGCGCTCGCCGAGGACGAGCTCTCCGGTGCGGGGTCGGCGCTGGTGGACCTGCAGCTGGACCAACTCGCCGGGCAGGTCACCGCCACGGCCCTGCTGGCCCGCGAAGCCGACCAGCGTCGCCTCGACGAGCGGTTCGGCGTCGGGGTCGTGCGCTTGAGCAGCGTCCTGCGGCCACCTGCCGGCTGACGCGCGGGAACCGGTCGCCGGGGCGCGCGGACGCGGTGCCAGCCCCGGAAGTGCTCGGCCAGTTCCTCCACCGCGGAGGGCACGTGCCGTACCGGGCTCTACCGTTGCCGGATGGAGCACTTCGACGAAGCCCGTGCGATCTGGAAGGCGTACGTCCCCCGCTCGGGTCAGGCCGAGACCGTCCAGGGCGAGCTGCTGCGCGCGGTGGAGAAGCTGCGCGATGAGGCCCAGCGCAACGGCAACGGCAACTGGGACAGCGGCTTCGTCATCCTCATCGGCTATCTGCGCTCGGTTCTCACGGTGTCGGAAGCGTTCGACGCCGCGACCACCGCCGTGATCGAGCAGGACCTCGATCGTCTCCTCCACCACGAGAGTCCCGAGGTCGCCGATGAGCCGTACGACCGACTCACCGACCGCGTCGTGGAGTGGTGCCGCCTCCATCGCGAGCCGGTACCCCACGAGCGCAACCCGCGCCTGCACCGCTGAGCACCCGCCCACGCCCTGCTCACGCCTCCTCGACCACCGGGAGAAGGGTCAGCGTCCGGGTGGCGCGGGTGAGGGCGACGTACAGGTCGTGGTGCCCGCGCGGGCCCTGTGCGGTGATCGCGTCAGGGTCGGCCACCACGACGTGGTCGAACTCCAGGCCCTTGGCCGCACGGGGGCTCAGCACGCTGATGCGGGCCCGAACCCCGCCCACCGCCCGCCCACCGCCGTCGAGGGCCCCGTCGATGCGTGCGAGGAGGTCGGTGG
>NZ_BAABIL010000199.1:0-2508 GCF_039542765.1 Kineococcus glutinatus | reverse complement strand
CGCCGCGGTGTTCGCCGTCATGGGGGTGGTGGGCCTGCGGGTGGCGGCCCGGCGGCTGGACCGGCTGCTGCTGTCCTGAACCCCCGCGCCCGCACGGACGTCCTTGTCAGGGCCCGTGACGGTGCGTCAGGATGCGGCCACCTGGCGGATCGGTGACCGTCCGGCCGGCCCCGCGGGGCCCGCGGGCCGGTGCCCGGGCGCATCCCTCGACGAAGAGGACCGTGCATGCCTCCCACCCGTTCCACGACGTCCCCCCGATCCGCGCGCCGCTCCTGGCCGCTCGTCCTGGCCGGGGGCGCGCTCGCCCTCTCCGCCGCACCCCTGGCCGCCGCCCTGCCGGCGGCCGCCGCCCCCGGCGACGTCTCCGTGGCCGCGGGCGAAACCCTGTACCTCACGCCCCAGGGCCGCGTCGTGACCGTGCCCCTCGTCCTGGCGATCGAGGGCGGTGGGGCGCTGGAGAGCCCCGTGCGGGTCCGCTGGGCGACCGGGGAGGGCAGCGCCACCCCCGGGGTCGACCACGTCCGGGCCGGCGGCAGCGTCACCTTCCCCGCGGGCACCGCCTCCGGCGCGCGCCGCCTCGTCAGCGTGCAGGTCCTCAGCACGCCCGGCGCGGAGACCGCCGAGACCATCCCGCTCACCCTCCGGACCGACACCGCCGGGGTGGGCACCACCGGCGCTACGATCGTCGTCGACGCGCACGGCATGCCCTACCTCGACCCCGACCGGCCCGTCGCCGAGCGGGTCGCCGACCTGCTGGGCCGGATGTCGCTGGAGGAGAAGGTCGGCCAGATGGTGCAGGCCGAGCGCGCCGGCGTCGACGCCGACCGGCGGCAGATCACCGACCTGCGGCTCGGTTCCCTGCTGTCCGGGGGAGGTTCGACGCCCGCGGAGAACACCCCCCGCGCGTGGGCCGACATGATCGACGGGTACCAGACCCACGCGCTGGCCACACCGCTGCAGATCCCGCTCGTGTACGGCATCGACGCCGTGCACGGCAACAGCAACGTGTACGGCGCCACCATCTTCCCGCACAACGTCGGCCTCGGCGCCGCGCGCGACCCGGGGCTCGTCCGCGAGGCCGCCGCCGTCACCGCCGCCGAGACCCGGCCGCTGGGCATCCCGTGGACGTTCGCCCCCTGCCTGTGCGTCACCCGCGACGACCGCTGGGGCCGCGCCTACGAGACGTTCGGGGAGCACCCCGCGCTCGTCATCGCCAACGAGACCTCCATCGCCGGTCTCCAGGGCGACACCCCGGCCGACCTCGCAGGCCCCGACCGGGTGCTCGCCACCGCCAAGCACTTCGCCGGCGACGGCAGCACCGCCTACGACGAGGACGCCGCGCCCGGCGCGTACCCCATCGACCAGGGCGACACCATCACCAGCCGGGAGCGGTTCGAGCGCATCGACCTGGCCCCCTACGTGCCCGCCGTGCGGCGCTGGGGCGTGGGCACCGTCATGCCGTCGTACTCCTCCGTGGACTGGACCGAGGACGGCGTCGGCAACCCCGTCAACATGCACGGCAACGGCGAGCTCGTGCAGGGCTGGCTCAAGGACGAGCAGGGTTTCGGCGGTTTCGTCATCAGCGACTACAACGGCATCGACCACATCGGCGGGGAGTTCGCGGAGAACGTCCGCACGGCCGTGAACGCGGGCCTCGACATGTTCATGCAGCCGCAGAACTACGCCGAGTTCCGCGAGACGCTGCTCGCGGAGGTGGCGGCGGGCCGGGTCGGCACGGGGCGCATCGACGACGCGGTGCGGCGCATCCTGACGAAGAAGTTCGAGCTCGGGCTCTTCGAGCGGCCCTTCGCCGACCGCGCCCTGCTGGCGCAGGTGGGTTCCGACGCGCACCGCGCCGTCGCGCGCGAGGCGGCCGCCGCCTCCCAGGTGCTGCTGAAGAACCGCGGCGGCGCGCTGCCGCTGGACACCGGGCAGAAGGTGTACGTGGCCGGGCGCAGCGCCGACGACCTCGGCAACCAGATGGGCGGCTGGACCATCACCTGGCAGGGCCAGAGCGGGCGGCACACCGAGGGCACGACGGTCCTGCAGGGCATCCGCGAGGTGGCCGGTGCGGGCGCGGTGACGTTCAGCGCCGACGCCTCCGCGCCCACCGCCGGTCACGACGTGGGCGTCGTCGTCGTGGGGGAGACCCCGTACGCGGAGGGTTTCGGTGACGTCGGCGGCCCGCTGTGGGCGTACGACCCCTCCGACGAGGGGCGGCCGCGGGAGGAGAAGTCGCTGTCCCTGAAGGAGGGCGACGTCGCGGTGGTCGACCGGGTGTGCGCCGCCGTGCCGACCTGCGTGGTCCTCGTGGTGTCGGGGCGCACGCAGGTGCTGCCCGCGGGCACCCTGGCGGGAGCCGACGCCCTCGTGGCCTCCTGGCTGCCCGGTTCGGAGGGCGCCGGGGTGGCCGACGTCCTCTACGGGCGCACGCCGTTCACCGGGCAGCTGCCGCTGAGCTGGCCGCGCACCGACGCCCAGCAGCCGCTCAACGTGGGCGACGAGGGG
>NZ_BAABIL010000198.1:0-6748 GCF_039542765.1 Kineococcus glutinatus | reverse complement strand
TGGAGCTGGTGGGCCTCGACCCCGCCGAGCACGGCCGGCGCTACCCGCACGAGCTGTCCGGCGGGCAGCAGCAGCGGGTGGGCGTGGCGCGGGCGCTGGCCGCCGACCCACCGGTGCTGCTCATGGACGAGCCGTTCGGCGCCGTGGACCCCGTGGTGCGCGAGCGGCTGCAGCGGGAGTTCGCCCGCATCCAGCACGAGCTGCACAAGACGGTGCTGCTCGTGACGCACGACCTGGACGAGGCGGTGCGGCTGGGCGACCGGATCGCCGTGTTCAGCGCCGGCGGCGTGCTGGAGCAGTACGCCGACCCGGCCACGCTGCTGTCGGCGCCGGCCAACGAGTTCGTCGTGGGGTTCATCGGCTCCGACCGGGGGCTGCGCCGCCTGGCCGTCACCCCGATCCGGGTGGAGGACCTGGACCAGCCCACCGTGCTGGCCCGCGGCGACGGGGTGGCCTACGCCTCCACCGCCCTGGAGGTGGACAGCCGCTCCTGGGGGGTGGTGCTCGACGCCGACGAGGAGCACCTGCTGGGCTGGGTGAGCCGCGGCTCGCTCACCGACGCGATGCGCGGCGGGGCGCGGCAGGGCACGGTCGGGGACTGGCTCCGGCCCTTCGAGGCGACCATCCAGCGCACGGAGACGCTGCGCACGGGGTTCTCCACGCTGCTCGGGCAGGACCTGCGCTGGGTGCCGGTGCTGGAGGGCGACCGCTACGTCGGCATCCTCACCCCGGACGTGGTGCACGACGCGCTGCGGCGCGGGACCCCGTCCGCGGCGGCCGGGGTCGCGGGGGGGCCGGGAGAGGGCTGAGCGGCGGGCCCGTCGTCGCCGGACCGGGCGGGGCTCAGCCCTGCTCGACCCGGTCGGGCGGGCCGGGCTCCTCGTGCGGCCCGCGCTCCGGCGGCACCCGGCACCAGCGCTCCACGAGCAGCCCGGCGGCCGCGACGAGCAGCGAGGCCACCGCCGCGGCCAGCGCCAGCCACATCCGCTCGCGGCGGGCGTCGATGCCGACGTGGGCGGCGTAGTGGGCCACCTGCCCGCCGAACCAGCCGAGCAGCAGGGCGCCGGCGTAGGCCGAGGCCTTGCCCAGCACCGCCGTGCGGGCGGCGCGCAGGGCGTCGATGCGCCGGGCGCGGTCGCCGCGCACCCACTGCCGCACCGGCCAGCCGGCGCCCACCACCACGACGGCGATGAGCAGCAGCGCGGCGATCATCGTCCACGGCAGCTGCGGTTCGTAGCCGCCGCCGACCACCCAGGTGCGCAACCCCGCCCAGGTCAGCGCCCCCGCCACCGCGGCCACCGCCACCAGCCGCGACCACTGCGTCGGCCTCACAGCACCCCCTCCAGCACGTCCGCCGCCGGGCGCACCCCGTCGCGGTCCTCGGCACCGGCCAGCAGGTCCGCCACCGCCCCGCCCCCCGGGCCGGGCAGCCGCGCCGCGGGGTCCAGCGCGTGCCAGGGTGCCAGCACGAACGCCCGCCGCGCCGCCCCGGGGTGGGGCAGCTGCAGCCGCGGGCAGGCCGCCACCAGCCCGGCCACGTCGACGACGTCGACGTCGAGGGTGCGCGCCCCCCAGCGCACGGCGGCCGGCGAGCGGTCCCGCCCGTGCGCGGCCTCCACCGCCTGGCACGCCTCGAGCAGCGCCAGCGGGGACAGGGAGGTGCTGACGAGGACGACGGCGTTGAGGTAGTCCGGTTGCGGCACGCCGCCGACGGGTGCGGTCTCCACCACCGGCGACACCGCCCGCACCCGCACGCCGGCCACCGCGCGCAGCGCCGCGACGGCCGAGCGCAGCACCGCGGCGCGGTCGCCGAGGTTGGTGCCGAGGGCCAGCACGGCGGGCACCTCCCGTCCGGGGGCCGCGGCGAGCACGGCGGGCACGGGGCCGGGCACGGGGCCGGGCACGGGGCTCACCGCTCCTCCCGGCTGCGGCGCAGCGCCACCTCGACGTCGGCGAAGGCCACGGGGATCGGGGCGGCCGGCTTGTGCACGACGACGTCCACGGCCTGCACGGGCGCCTCGGCGAGGCAGGCGTCGGCGATGCGCTGCGCCAGCGTCTCCAGCAGGTCCACGGGGTCGCCGGCGACCAGCGCGGCGATCCGCTCGGCCAGCAGCCCGTAGTGCACGGTCGCGGTGAGGTCGTCGCCCGCCGCGGCGGGGCGGGTGTCCAGGTGCAGGGCGACGTCGACGCGGAAGCGCTGCCCCAGGGCGCGCTCGGCGGGCAGCACGCCGTGGTGGCCGGTGGCCTCCACGCCGCGCAGCACGATCCGGTCCAGGGGGCGCCCACGGGCGTCGAGCACGGGCGGGCCGGCGTCGACGGCGCTCACGACGGCACCCCCGCACCGGGCCGCTCGGCCGCCGGGTCCGCCCAGGCCGCCGCCACCCGCACCGCCGCCGCGGAGGAGGCCACGTCGTGCACCCGCACCCCCCACGCACCGGCCGCGGCGGCCAGGGCGCTCACGGCGGCGGTGGCCGCGTCACGCTCGGCGGCCGGTGGCGCGGTGCCGTCCGACCCGGCCAGCAGCGCCCCCAGGAACCGCTTGCGGGAGGCGCCGACGAGCACCGGGTGGCCCAGGGCGCGCAGCGCCGGCAGCGCCCGCAGCAGCGCCCAGTCGTGCACGCCGACCTTCGCGAACCCCAGACCCGGGTCGAGCACCACCCGGCCGGGGGCCACCCCCGCGGCCACGGCGGCGTCGCGGGCCGCGCCCAGCTCGGCGACGACCTCCGCGACCACGTCGCCGTAGACCGCACGCGAGGTCATCACGTCGCTGTGGCCGCGCCAGTGCGACACCACGAACAGCGCGCCGGCGTCGGCCACCGCGGCCGCCATCCGGGCGTCGGCCCGCCCACCGCTGACGTCGTTGACGACGAGCGCGCCGGCGGCGAGAGCGCGGGCGGCCACCTGGGCGCGCATCGTGTCGACGCTCACCGCGACCCCGGCGGCGACCAGCCCCTCGACGACGGGCAGCACCCGGCGCGCCTCCTCGGCGGCGTCCACCCGCTGCGCCCCGGGGCGGGTGGACTCCCCGCCCACGTCGACCAGGTCCGCACCCGCGGCGACCATCGCCAGGCCGTGCGCGCAGGCCGCCCGCGCGTCGGGCCAGCGGCCGCCGTCGGAGAAGGAGTCCGGGGTGACGTTGAGGACGCCCACCACCCGGCAGCGACCGGGGGCCAGCAGCGCCTCGGGACCCGTGGCGGGCACCGCTCAGCGCCCCACGATGAGGCTCATGGCCTCGGCCCGGGTGGCGGGGTTGCGCAGCGCCCCGCGCACGGCGGAGGTGACGGTGCGGGCACCGTCCTTGCGGACCCCGCGGTAGCTCATGCAGAAGTGCTCGCACTCCACCACGACGATCGCGCCCCGGGGGTGCAGCAGCCCCACGAGGGCGTCGGCGACCTGGGTGGTGAGCTGCTCCTGCAGCTGCGGGCGGCGGGCGTAGACGTCCACGAGCCGCGCCAGCTTCGACAGCCCCGTCACCCGGCCGTGCTCACCCGGGATGTAGCCGACGTGGGCGACACCGTGGAAGGGCAGCAGGTGGTGCTCGCACATCGACTGCACCTCGATGTCGCGCACCAGGACGAGCTCGTCGTGCTCGAGGCCGAAGTCGGTGACGAGGACGTCCGCGGGGTCCTGCCACAGGCCCGCGAACATCTCCCGGTAGGCGCGGGCCACCCGCTGCGGGGTGTCGCGCAGACCCTCGCGGTCGGGGTCCTCGCCGATGGCGAGCAGCAGCTCCCGCACCGCGGCCTGGGCCCGCGCGGCGTCGAACTCGCGCCGGGCGGTCGGCGCGGGCGCTGCGGCGCCGGTGGTCGTGCTGTCGATGGCGGGGCTCCCCGGAAGCGGGCGCGTCCCGGTGCCGCGGGCTGCGGCACCGGGACGGCGGACGGTCGTGCTGAGGGTGTGCTGGGTCAGGACTGCTCGTGCGGGCCGTAGCCGTGCACCGGCGTCTGGAAACCGTTGGCGTGGCCGTTGGCCGCACCCCGCTCCCCGGGCGCCAGCACCGGCGGGACGTCCGACACCGCACGGCGGGAGCTGGACAGCCACACCGGCCGGGCCGGGCGCTTGACGACGGGGGCGAAGATCTCCGCGAGCTCCTCGCGGTTGAGGGTCTCCCGGTCCAGCAGGGCCAGCACCAGGTCGTCGAGGACCTGCCGGTGCTCCACCAGGATCTCCCACGCCTCGTCGTGCGCGGCCTCGATGAGCCGGCGCACCTCCTCGTCCACGATGCCCGCGACCTCCTCGGAGTAGTCGCGCTCGTGGCCCATGTCGCGGCCCAGGAAGACCTCCCCCTGGCCCTGGCCGAGCTTGATGGCGCCGATGCGCTCGCTCATGCCGAACTGGGTGACCATCTTGCGGGCCAGGTTGGTGGCCTTCTCGATGTCGTTGGAGGCGCCCGTGGTGGGGTCGTGGAAGACGAGCTCCTCCGCGACGCGGCCGCCGAGGGCGTACGCGAGCTGGTCGAGGATCTCGTTGCGGCTCGTGGAGTACTTGTCCTCCTGCGGCAGCACCATCGTGTACCCGAGGGCGCGCCCGCGCGGCAGGATCGTCACCTTCGTCACCGGGTCGGTGTTGGGCAGCGCCGCGGCCACCAGGGCGTGCCCGCCCTCGTGGTAGGCGGTGACCTTCAGCTCCTTCTCGTTCATCCGCCGGGTGCGCTTCTGCGGGCCGGCCATGACGCGGTCGATGGCCTCGTCGAGGGCGCGGTCGTCGATGACGGCGGCGTTCGCGCGGGCGGTCAGCAGCGCCGCCTCGTTGAGGACGTTGGCCAGGTCGGCGCCGGTGAAGCCCGGGGTGCGCCGCGCCACCGCGCGCAGGTCCACGTCCGGCGCCATCGGCTTGCCCTTGGCGTGCACGCGCAGGATCTTGTCGCGGCCGTCCATGTCGGGGGCCTCGACGGCGATCTGCCGGTCGAAGCGGCCCGGGCGCAGCAGCGCCGGGTCGAGGATGTCGGGGCGGTTGGTCGCCGCGATGAGGATGACGTTGGCCTTGACGTCGAAGCCGTCCATCTCCACGAGGAGCTGGTTCAGCGTCTGCTCGCGCTCGTCGTGCCCGCCGCCGAGACCCGCACCGCGGTGCCGGCCGACGGCGTCGATCTCGTCGACGAAGACGATCGCGGGGGCGTTGGCCTTGGCCTGCTCGAAGAGGTCGCGCACCCGGCTGGCGCCGACGCCGACGAACATCTCGACGAAGTCGGAACCGGAGATCGAGTAGAACGGCACCCCGGCCTCGCCGGCCACGGCGCGCGCCAGCAGCGTCTTGCCGGTGCCGGGCGGGCCGTAGAGCAGCACGCCCTTGGGGATCTTCGCGCCGACGGCCTGGAACTTCGCCGGCTCGGAGAGGAACTCCTTGATCTCGTGGAGCTCCTCGACGGCCTCGTCGGCACCGGCCACGTCGGCGAAGGTGACCTTGGGGGTGTCCTTGGACACCATCTTCGCCTTGGACTTGCCGAAGTTCATGACCCGGTTGCCGCCGCCCTGCATCTGGCCCATGAGGAACCAGAACAGCAGGAGCAGGATGATGAACGGGGCCACCGAGAAGAGCAGCGTCTGCAGGATGCCCGCGCGCGGCACCTCGTCGGTGACGCCGCCCTCGGGCGGGTTGGCCTCCAGCGCCTCGAGGACGGCGTCGCCGCGCTGGTAGATGTAGTAGGAGTGGACCTTGGTCGCGCCGCGCTCGGTGACGCCGTCGCTCAGGACGAGGTCGATGCGCTGCTCGTTGTCCGTCAGCGTCGCCTGCTCGACCTGACCCTGCTGGATGAGCTGGATCGCCCGCGTGGTGGACACCTCGGTCGTGCCGCTGGAGGCGACGAAGGACATCGCCGCGATGACGAGGGCCACGGCGAGGACGATCCACATCGCCGGGCCGCGGAAGAGGCGCTTGAGATTGGACATCAGTCGAGGGGGGCGACCCCCGTCCCTCCTGCTAGCACGTAGTTGGCTCGACGGTACACCGGCTCCGGGACGGCGGTCGGTGCTCCGTCGCGTGCAACGCCCGCGGGCGGCCCGGGGTTCCGGGCCCCCGCCCTCGCCGGGCGGGGCGCGGCGGGCCGCTCAGCTGTACACGTGCGGGGCCAGGGTGCCCACGACGTCGAGGTTGCGGTAGCGGTCGGCGAAGTCGAGGCCGTAGCCGACGACGAACTCGTTGGGGATGTCGAAGCCCACGTAGGCCACGTCCACCTCGACCTTGGCCGCGTCCGGCTTGCGCAGCAGCGCGCACACCCGCACCGACGCGGGACCGCGCGAGCCCAGGTTGGCCAGCAGCCACGACAGGGTGAGGCCGGAGTCGATGATGTCCTCCACCACGAGCACGTGGCGGCCGGAGATGTCGGCGTCGAGGTCCTTCAGGATGCGCACCACGCCGGAGGACTTGGTGCCCGAGCCGTAGGAGCTCACGGCCATCCAGTCCATCGACACGGGGATGCGCATCGCCCGCGACAGGTCCGCCATGACCATGACCGCGCCCTTGAGCACCCCGACGAGCAGGACGTCCTCGCCGGCGTAGTCGCGGTCGAGCTCCGCGGCCAGCTCCGCCACCCGCGCCGCGATCTGCTCCTTGGTGAGCAGGACCCTGGCCAGGTCCGTCCCGGCGTCGTCCGCGTCCACCCCGTGCCTCCTCGGCTGCGTCCGGCGGCGGCCCGCCGCACGTCCCGGTGCCGCTCACCGGGGCCGCTGGCCGCGCTCGACGTGCAGCCTGCCACACGCCCGGCGCAGCTCCGCACCACCGGGCAGCGCCACCGCGCCCTGCCCGCGCC
>NZ_BAABIL010000197.1:0-1292 GCF_039542765.1 Kineococcus glutinatus | reverse complement strand
GCCGAGGGTTCCTCCACCACCGACGGGGCGTACGAGACCCTCCTCATCCGCCACCGCAGCAAGCTGCAGCTCATCGCCGGTTTCCTGCGGGTCGTCACCGGCACGCACGAGTTCGTCTCCCGCACCGAGCCGTACCGCTTCGCCGCGGTCACGCCGATGCCGCTGCAGATGGACGGCGAGGTCCACGACGTCGACGCCGGGGCCGAGGTCGTCGTCCGCTGCGCGGCCGGGGCCCTGTCCGTCGTGCGCTGAACCCCACCCGGAGCGCGGTGGGGCCGCCCCCTCAGGCCCCGCCGCGGCGCCCGCGGCGCACCAGGAGCAGCAGCAGGCACGGCGCCCCCAGCACGGACGTCACCACCCCCACCGGCAGCTCCACCGGCAGCAGCACCCGCCCCAGCAGGTCCGAACCCAGCAGCAGCGCCGCCCCCGCCAGCGCCGAGGCCAGCAGCGGCTCACCCACCGACCGGCACACCCGCAGGGCCAGCTGCGGCGCCACGAACGCCACGAAACCCACCGGCCCCGCCACCGCCGTGGCCAGCGACGCCAGCACCACCGCCGCCAGCAGCAGCACCCCCTGCGCCAGCTGCGGGCGCACCCCCAGCGCCCGCACCGTCGCCGGGTCCAGCCGCAGCACCTCCAGCGTCCGCCGGCCCGCCGCGCACCCGGCCAGCACCACGGCCAGCGCGCCCGCCAGCAGCGGCACCCGCGCCGCGTCCACCCCGTTGAGGCTGCCGGTGATCCAGCGGGTGGCGCTGGCCAGGTCGGGCAGCTCCGCGCGCAGCAGCAGCCACCCCGTCACCGCCGACAGCGCCGCCGCCACGCCCAGGCCCACCAGCACCAGCCGCAGCCCCGCGACCCCGCCGCGCCAGGCCAGCAGGTAGATCGCCACCGCGGCCAGCAACCCGCCCAGCAGCGCCGCCACGGGCAGCCCGAGACCCGCGAGGGTGCCGCCGCCCAGCACCAGCGCCGCCACCGCCGCCGCGCTCGCCCCGGCCGTCACCCCCAGCACGTCGGGGCTGGCCAGCGGGTTGCGGCACACCGACTGCGCCAGCGCCCCCGCCAGCCCGAACGCCGCCCCCACCGCCGCGGCGGCCAGCGCCCGCGGCAGCCGCAGCTGGAGCACCACGAACCGGTCCAGCCGCTGCCCGCCGCCGCGCAGCACGTCGAGCACCGCCTGGGTGGACAGGGTGAGGTCCCCCAGCCGCACCTCGAGGACGAACAGCACCACCACCAGCGCCGCCAGGCCCGCGCAGGCCACCGCCCCGCGCCCGCGCCGCCGCACCGACGGCGCG
>NZ_BAABIL010000196.1:0-803 GCF_039542765.1 Kineococcus glutinatus | reverse complement strand
GCTGCGGTGGCGGATGAGGAGGGTCTCGTACGCCCCGTCGGTGGTGGAGGAACCCTCGGCGAGGGTGGCGTACTTCGCCATCCGGTCGATGTTGGCGAAGACGAGGCTGTCGAGCGCGATCCGGTTCCCGTCGTGGGTGATGGTCAGCGGCCGGTAGCGCCAGAAGCTGCGCACCACCAGGAGGGCCTCGCGCACCGCGTCGAGGTCGTGCCGGTTGAGCTCGGCGGCGGCCACGGGGCTGATGCCGAGGCCGACGTAGGAGTGGGCGTAGCGCGGTTCGCGGCCGGCGACGCGGACCTCCAGCAGGTCCATCCGCGACACCTGCCCCGCCTCGATCGCGTCCACGAGGGGTCGGTGCTGCACGGCGCTGGCGTGGTCGTTGGCGTTGCCGGAGGCCAGCACCGCGCACACCCCGGCACCCGGGGTGCCGCGGCGGGCCCGCACCACGCCGTTGACGACCTCGTGGTAGCCGCCGTCGCCGCTGGCGGAGACCACGAGCGTGGCGGGGTGCTCGGTCACCGCCCGCTCGGCGATCTCCTCGGCGTGGCCGGCGTGCTGCGTGCCGGCCAGCTCCACGGCGAGGTCGCCGCGGCGCTCGGCGAGCTGGTCGCGCAGCTCGTGGGCGTTGCCGGGGGCGTCACCGGTGCTGTTGGGGTTGAAGACGACGACGACGCGGTCGAAGTGCTGCGCCTGCTGGTGCTCGGCCGGCTGCGCGGGTGCGCGGGTCACGACGGGTCCTCCCGGTGGTGCGTCGGCGGGTGCTCCACCGGGCAGGAGCCTGCCACGCGCCGCCCGCCGCGGCC
>NZ_BAABIL010000195.1:0-11249 GCF_039542765.1 Kineococcus glutinatus | reverse complement strand
CCTCTCCGCCGCGGCCCTCGCCGGGACGCTGGCCGCCCGGTCCGGCGCCCGCACCCCGGCCCTGGCGACCGCGCTCCGGCCTCTGCCGCTGAGCGCCCGCGAACGGGAGGTCGTCGCGCTGGCCGCCCGGGGGCTGTCGAACAAGGCCATCGCCGAGCGGCTGACCGTGTCGGTGCGGACCGTCGAGGGGCACCTCTACCGCGCCGGCCTCAAGCTCGGCGTCTCCGACCGGTCCGCGCTGGCCGACGTCCTCGGGATCGGGTAGCGCACCACTCGCGCCTCGGCCGCCCGGCCGCCGGAGGCTGGTCGCACCCAGCCAGGGTTCGCACCCAGCCACGAGGAGGAGCTGTGAGCACCGTCCACGTCCGGCCCGGAGAAGGCCGGCACCACTCCATGATCGACGGCGACCACATCGCGAAGGCCGCCGTCCGGGACGCCGGCGGGGCCTTCGAGGTGTTCGAGGTGGTCGCGCCCGCCGCGCCGATGGCGCCCCCGCACGTCTCGCCGTGGAGCGGCGTTCTGTTCCTGCTCGAGGGCCGGATCACCGCGCTGGTCGACGGCACGCCGTACGACGTGGAACCCGGCGGGCTGGTCGTCGTCCCGGCCGGGACGCCGGCCACCTTCGGGGTCGTCGGCGCCTCCGCCCGGCTCCTGGCGATCACCTCCGGCGACGGCGCCGGCCGGTTCTTCGCCGACTTCGCCGCCTCCGTCCCGCTGGACCGGCCGGTCGAGGAGTCGATGGCTGCGATCCTGTCGGTGACCGGGCGCCACGGCGTCGCGCTCGCGGGTGCGTGAGCCGTACCGAGCGCTTGACCGGTTCGGGACGCTTCCGATGGAGGGTCGCGCGGCGCGCGCGTTCGACGGCGACACCGCGCGCGCCGCATACACCGCCGGGTTCCACCGGCGGATCGGCGCCCGGATAGGTTGTTTCTCTACCTACGTCGCGTTTCACTTGGCACATGGCCGAGGAACCCTGGCCCGCCGAGTGGCAGCGCGGGCTGCTGCCGACCGCCGTCCTGGGGGCCATCGGCGGCGAGCCGATGTACGGCTACCGGATCTCCCAGCGGCTGGAACGGCTCGGCTGGGGGACGATCACCGGCGGCGCGCTGTACCCGGTGCTCCGCTCCCTGGAGGACGCCGGTCTCCTCACCAGCCGGTGGGAGGCCGACGGCCCCGGACCGGCCCGCAGGTACTACGACCTGACCGAGCGCGGCCGGCAGGCCGTCGACCGCCGACGCGCCTCCTGGTCGAGGTTCTCGACGTCGATGACGACGCTGTTCGGGGAGGAGGCACGGCGATGACCGGGAGGACGACCGGGAGCACGACGCTGTACACCGCGGACCTGGGCCGGCGCCTGCGGTGGCGCGGGCTGGACGAGGAGGAGATCCGCGACGCCGTCGCGACCGTGGAGGAGCACGTGAGCGAGAGCGGCCGGTCCGCCGTCGAGTCCTTCGGCAGGCCCCGCGACTACGCGCGGACGTTCACGGCACGGGCATCGCCACCGCGGACCTGGGCGGGGTACGTCGTCGGCTGGCTGGTCGCGTCGCTCGTCGGCGCCCTGCTGTGGTCGGGGCTGGACGCAGGTCGCGACGGCACCGAGGTGCTCGGCCTCCTCGATCCCGGCGTGGCCGTCACGATCGCCGCGCTCGTCCTGGCCGCGTGGGCCGCGACCCTGCTGCTGCAGCTCACGAGGGGCCCGCGACGCTGACGGCGCCGGCCGCGGCAGGGTTCCGCGGCCTACCGCCAGTCCCCGGTGTCCCACGCCCGCGCCAGCACCTCCCGGTGCGGGGCGGGGTCCCAGCCCTGCGCCGCGACCCACCCGTCGTCGGCGTACGTGGCGCGGTAGCGCTCGTCGCGGTCGCAGACGAGGGTGACGACGCTGCCCTCCTCCCCCGCCGCTCGCATCTCGCACGCCAGCCGCAGCGCGGCGCACAGGTTGGTGCCGGTGGAGGGACCGGCGCCGATCCCGGCGCGCTCGCGCAGCAGGCGCATCCCCGCGACGGACGCGGCGTCGGGGATCCGCAGCACCCGGTCGACGACGGTGGGCACGAAACTGGGTTCGACGCGCGGCCGGCCGATGCCCTCGATCCGGGAACCGGCGGTGGTGGCGCCCGGTCGGCCGCGGAACCCGTCGAGGAACGCCGAACCCTCCGGGTCGACGACGGCGAGCTCGGTGGGCACCCCGCGGTAGCGCAGGTAGCGCCCGATCGTGGCCGACGTCCCGCCGGTGCCGGCGCCCACCACGATCCAGCGCGGCACGGGGTGCGGTTCGCCCGCCATCTGCTCGAACACCGACTCGGCGATGTTGTTGTTGCCCCGCCAGTCGGTGGCGCGCTCGGCGTGGGTGAACTGGTCGAGGTACAGGCCACCGCACCCGGCCGCGAGCCGTTCGGCCTCGGCGTAGACGTCGCCGGCGCGCTCGACGAGGTGGCAGCGGCCGCCCTCGGCCTCGATGAGGGCGATCTTCTCGGCGCTGGTGCTGCGCGGCATGACGGCGACGAAGGGGATGCCGACGAGGCGCGCGAAGTACGCCTCGCTGACCGCGGTGGAACCGCTGGACGCCTCGACGGCGGTGGTGGCCGGGCCGATCGCCCCGTTGCACAGGTGGTAGAGGAACAGCGAGCGGGCCAGGCGGTGCTTGAGGCTGCCGGTGGGGTGGGTGGACTCGTCCTTGAGGTAGAGGTCGACCCCCGGGCCGGGGACGTGCACCTTGCGCAGGTGGGTGTCGGCGCTGCGCTGCTGCTCGGCCCGCACCAGCGCCACGGCCGCGGCCACCCACGCCCGGTCCGCGAGGCGGGTGGAGCGGACGTCGTCGGCGGGGCCGGGGGGCGCGGGTTCCACGCCCCCCAGCCTCGCACGGGGCGATCTCAGAGGCGGACGACCATCTTCCCGGTGTTCTGCCCGCGCAGCATGCCGAGGAACGCGTCCGGCGCGTTCTCCAGGCCGTCGACGACGGTCTCCCGGACGGTGATCCGCCCGGCCCGCAGCCAGCCGCCGACCTCCTCGACGAAGGCGGGCATCCGGTCGCCGTGGCTGCCGACGATGAACCCGCGCAGGGTGAGCTCCTTGCCGATGGCGGCGGCGAGGTTGCGCGGCGCGGCCGGCGGCTCGGTGTCGTTGTACTGCGCGACGGCCCCGCACAGCGCGACGCGGCCGAACCGGTGCAGCGCGGAGATCGCCGCCTCCAGGTGCTCGCCGCCGACGTTGTCGAAGTAGACGTCGATCCCGTCGGGGGCCGCGGCGCGCAGCTGCTCGCGGACGGGGCCGTCCTTGTAGTCGAAGGCTGCGTCGAAGCCGAGGTCGTCGACGAGGTGGGCCACCTTCTCCGCCGACCCGGCGCTGCCCACGACGCGCCCGGCGCCCCGCAGCTTCGCGATCTGCCCGACGAGGCTGCCGACCGCGCCGGCCGCGCCGGAGACGAACACGGCGTCGCCCTCGCGGAACCCCGCGACGTCGAGCAGGCCGACGTAGGCGGTGAGGCCGGGCATCCCGAGGACGCCCAGGTGGGCGGAGGGGCTGGGGGCGGCGTGCGCGTCGACGACACGGAACGCGCCGGCGTCGGCGAGGGCGAAGTCGCGCCAGCCGAGCCCGTGCAGCACCAGGGAACCCTCGGGCACGTCGTCGCTGCCGGAGGCGACGACCTCCCCGACCGCGCCGCCGTCGAGGGGCGCACCGACCCGGAACGGGGGGACGTAGGACTCCCTGTCGTCCATGCGGCCGCGCATGTAGGGGTCGACGGACGTGAACAGGTTGCGGACGAGCACCTGGCCGGGGCCGGGGTCGGGGACGTCGACCTCGACGAGGTCGAACGTCTCGGCGGTGGGCCAGCCGCTGGGGCGGGCGGCCAGGCGGATCTCGCGGCCGGTGCGGGTGCTCATGCGGGCTCCTCCGGTGGGGTGGTGGGACGACCGCAAGCTCCCCGACCCCGTCCTTCAACACCATGTCGACCGAGTGGACACCACGTCGACGCCCGGTCGGCGCGATGAGCCCGGGCACCCGCGGCGGTCAGCACGCGGTGGAGCACCAGCCCGGCCACCACCACCGAGGAGGCACCCCGTGGCCATCGACCACCTGCTCGCCGTCGTCCCCGTCACCGACCTGGCCACCGCCGTCGCCTGGTACGAGCGGCTCTTCGACCGGCCCCCCGACAACCGCCCCATGGAGACCCTCGCGGAGTGGCGCGTCACCGGCACCGGCTGGGTGCAGGTCTTCCACGACCCCGACCGCGCCGGCACCGGGCAGGTCAACACCGCGGTGGACGACCTGGACGCGCACGTGGAGCGGCTGCGCGCCCGCGGCCTGCAGCCCGGCGAGGTCCAGGAGGCCGCCAGGGGCGTCCGGCTGTCCGCGGTGCGCGACCCCGACGGCAACACGATCACCGCGATCGGCGGTTTCCGCGTCGAGTACTGATCCCCGGCCCCGCGCCGGGGACCGCTGCGCGCGGTGACCGCCCCCACCGCGGCCGTGCCCTCGCACGGCCCAGCCGGGCGGGCGGCACGGGCACCGGGCGGGAACGGGGTGGGCCGGACGGGTCACGCCCGTGCTGCATCCGCCTGACACACCTCTCCGGCACCCGCCGGCGTGCCGACAACCTCTGCAGCGGCCGTCAGCGGACGACCGCGCCACCCGCGCACACGAGGAGGACGAGAGCAGATGCACGCCGTCCACCACGGGGACCCCGTCGTCGAGGCCGAGCTCGACGACGACAGCGACCTGACCCCACCACCCCCGCGCCCCCGGCGCCCGCCGGCACGACCCAGGGCGCCGCGGCCCGCCCCGCCGCCCGAGACCGTGCCCACCACCGGGCTGTTCGTCGCGTGCGCCGTCGTCCTCGGTCTGCTCGCGCTGGCCTGGAACATCCCCGGCATCGACGTCGTGGTCACCGACGTCGCGGAGGCCCTGGGCGCCGCCTGAGCCCCCCTCAGGCCGGCTCCCCGTGCACCCCGGCGTCCACCCCGGCGTCCGGCACGAGGTGGCGCAGCTGCGCCAGCGCCCGCCGCAGCAGCGGCGCGTCGTCGCCGGCGCGGGTGGCGACGGCCAGGTCGACGCGCGTGCGCCCGGACAGCGGGCGGTGGGTGACACCGGGCACCCCGAGGGCGGCCACGGGCTCGGGCACGACCGCCACGCCGAGGCCCGCGGCGACGAACTGCACCAGCGTGGAGGTCTCGGCGACCTCGTGGGAGACGGCCGGCTCGAACCCGGCGTCGCGGCACAGCCCCACCACGAGGGAGTGCATGACGGAGCGGCGGGCGTGCAGCACGAAGGGCTCGGCGCGCAGGTCGCCGACCCCCACCCGGGCCCGCCGGGCGAGGGGGTGGTCGGTGGGCAGCGCCACGACGAGCCGCTCCCGGCGCAGCCGCACCACCCGCAGGTCGGGGGCGTCGACGGGGGGCCGCAGCAGCGCCAGGTCCAGCGCGCCGCGGCGCAGCGACTCCACGAGGTCCGGCACCAGCACCTCCCCGCGGCAGGTCACGTCGACGTCGGGCAGCTCGGCGCGCAGCCGCTTCGCGAGGGCCGGCAGCAGCGTGTAGCTGGCGGAGCCGACGCAGCCGATCGCCAGGCGCCCGACCAGCCCGGCCCCGATGCGGCGGGCCTCGGCGGCGGCGTCGTCCACCGCGGCCAGCACCGCCCGGGCGCGCAGCAGGTACGCCGCCCCCGCGGCGGTGAGCTCGACCCGGCGGGTGGTGCGCTCCAGCAGCACCACGCCGAGCTCGGCCTCCAGCGCCCGGACCTGCTGGGACAGCGGGGGCTGGGCCATGTGCAGCCGGGCCGCGGCGCGCCCGAAGTGCCGCTCCTCGGCGACGGCGACGAAGTACCGCAGGTGTCGCAGCTCCACCGCCCCACCCTCGCACGGCACCCATATCCACGACGTCCTGATCCGATCGGAACGCGTCCTTCAGCATCTCGGCGATCCGGCATACCGTCGCGGGGTGGACGAGATCGTGGTGTGCGAACCCCTGCGGACCCCGGTGGGGCGCTTCCGCGGCGCCCTGGCACCGCTGAGCGCCGGGGACCTCGCCAGCACCCTGCTGCGGGAGCTGGTGGCCCGCACCGGCCTCGGCGAGGGCGACGTCAACGACGTCGTGCTCGGCCAGAGCAACCCCAACGGCGAGGCGCCGGCCGTCGGGCGCACGGCCGCGCTCGACGCCGGGCTCGGCACGGGCGTGCCCGGCATGCAGCTGGACCGCCGCTGCGGCTCCGGCCTGCAGGCCGTGCTCACCGCCGCCGGGCAGGTCGCCAGCGGCGGGGCCCGGCTCGTCGTGGCCGGGGGCGTGGAGTCGATGTCGCAGGTGGAGCACTACGCGCTCGGCCTGCGCGAGCGGCCCCGCGGGGCTCCCCCGGTCGACCCGGCGCAGGTGGAGCTGCTCGACCGCCTCGACCGCGCGCGGGCGACCGCCGGCGGCAGCTCCCACCCGGTGCCCGGCGGGATGCTGGAGACCGCGGAGAACCTGCGCCGCGACTACGGCATCAGCCGCCGCGAGCAGGACGAGCTGGCCGTGCGGTCCCAGCAGCGCGCCGGGCGGGCCCAGCGGGAGGGTCGCTTCGCCGCCGAGATCGTCCCCGTGGAGGTGCCCGGCACCGCCGACCGCGCGCCCGTGCGCGTCGAGGCCGACGAGCACCCCCGCCCGGACACCACCCTGGAGGCGCTCGCCGCCCTGAAGCCGGTGCGGCTGGCCCTGGACCCCGACGCGACCGTGACCGCCGGCAACGCCAGCGGGCAGAACGACGGCGCCGCCATGTGCGTCGTCACCACCCGCCGCCGCGCCGAGGAGCTGGGGCTCAACCCCTCGCTCGTGCTGCGCTCCTGGGCCGTGGCGGGCGTCGGCCCGGCCGTCATGGGGATCGGCCCGGTGCCCGCCACCGCCGCCGCCCTGGCGCGCGCCGGGCTCACGCTGGCCGACCTGGACCTCATCGAGCTCAACGAGGCGTTCGCCGCGCAGGCCCTCGCCGTCTGCCGGGAGTGGGGGCTCGACCCCGAGGACGAGCGCCTCAACCCCAACGGCTCCGGCATCTCCCTCGGGCACCCGGTGGGGGCCACGGGGGCGCGCATCCTGGCGACCCTCGCCCACGAGCTGCACCGCAGCGGTGGGCGGCTGGCGCTGGAGACCATGTGCATCGGCGGCGGGCAGGGCCTGGCGGCGGTGTGGGAGGCGGCGGCCTGAACCCCGCCGCCGGTGGCCCGGGGCGCGGGGGTCAGCCGGCGGCGGTGCGGGTGAGCGCCGCGCGGACCAGGGCGAGGGCGTCGTCGGCGCCGATGCCGAGCGCCGTCACGGCCTGCGCGTACTCCGCGGCGCGACGGGCGGCCTCCTCCCGCAGGACCTCGCCGCCGGCGGTGACGACGGTGCCGGCGCGGCCGCGGGTCTCGACCGCCCCGGCCTGCTCCAGCTCGCGGTAGGCGCGGGCGACGGTGTTGGCGGCGAGGCCGAGCTCGGCGGCCAGCGCCCGCACCGGCGGCAGGCGGTCGCCCGGCACGAGGCGGCCGGTGCGCACCGCGCCGAGGACCTGCGAGCGCACCTGCTCGTACGGCGGGACGGTGCTGTCGGCGTCCAGGGCGACGAGCGGCTGCGCGGGCACCGGACCACGGTAGGGCCGGCTCAGGCCGGTCGGGTCGCGCCCGGCCCGGGGCGGGGCAGGACCAGGCTGGCCGCCGCGGCGGTGACCGCCACCGCGCCGGCGAGCAGCCACGCCGGGGTGTAGTCGCCCGACGCCGCCCGCAGCGCGCCGCTGGCCGCCGCCGCGACGCCCGCACCGACCATGTGCGCCGCGAAGACCCACCCGAACACGATGCCACCGCGCTGCGGGCCGAACGCCGTGCGGCACAGCACGACGGTGGGCGGGACGGTGGCGACCCAGTCCAGGCCGAACAGCGCGACGACCACCAGCAGCGGCGGCTCGACGCCCGGCCCGAGCAGCGACGGCACCGCGAGCAGCGCGAGCCCGCGCAGGCCGTAGTAGACGGCCAGCAGCAGCCGCGGGTCGACCCGGTCGGTGAGCCAGCCGGAGCCGATCGTCCCGACGATGTCGAAGACGCCTACGACGGCGAGCAGCCCCGCCGCGGTCGTCGCGGGCATCCCGTGGTCGTGCGCCGCGGGGACGAAGTGGCTGCTGATGATCCCGTTCGTCGTCCAGCCGCAGACGAAGAAGGTCCCGGCGAGCAGGAGGAACGGCCGGGTCCGCGACACCTCCCGCAGCACCGTGACGGCGTGCGCGACGGCGGCCCGGGCGCTGGGCGGGCCGTCGCCGGGTGCCGCGTCCTCGGCCGTCCCGCCGTAGGGCAGCAGCCCGACGTCCGCGGGACGGTCGCGCAGCACCGCCGCCACGACCGGCAGCAGCGCGACGCAGACCAGCGCGACCGCCAGCGACGCCGCGCGCCACCCCCACGCGTCGACCACCGCGGCCAGCAGCGGCAGGAACACCAGCTGCCCGGTCGCCCACGCCGCGCCGAGGACGCCGACGACCAGCCCGCGACGTGCGACGAACCAGCGGCCCGCGACGATCGCGCCGAACACGAGGGCGACCGAGCCGGTGCCGACGCCGACGACCGCGCCCCACAGCGCCGAGAGCTGCCAGGGCGCCGTCATCACCGTGGTCGCCAGGCACCCGGCGCCGATGAGCAGCAGCGCCCCGACCGCGGTGCGGCGCACACCGACGCGGTCGAGCAGCGCGGCGGCGAAGGGGGCGGCGAGCCCGTAGACGACGAGGTTCAGCGAGACGGCGAGGGAGGTGTCCGCGCGCGTCCACCCGAGATCCTCCTCGATGGGCACGAGCAGGATCCCCAGGCTCGACCGGAAGGCGGCCGAGGCCAGCAGCACCAGGAAGGTGACCGCCGCGACCAGCCAGGCCCGGTGCGGCGGCCGCAGCCGCGAGCGTCGCCGGCCGGCGACCGCGGCAGCCGCTGCGGCCGGCGTTCCCATGTCCACCAGGCGCCTCCCGTCCCCCCGACGCACCGGCCGGGTACGACCGCAAGGCTAGGGCGTGCCCTGTGGATCTTGACGGAGCTGGATGATCTTCCTCTCATGTCGATGAGCGGATGCTCGGGCAAAAGCGACGGGTGGGTCCCTACGGTGCCGTCCTGACCGAGACCGCCGCTGCCATGGCCGCCAACTGGGCCAACTGAGACGCGCGGGTGGCCTTCCACCTCATCGCCTACGGGGTAGACGACTTCATCGCCAACCCCACCCGGATCAGCGCCGTCGTCCTCGACGACTTGGCACTGCTAGCCCCGCACCTACCCGATGAACCACCGGTCGGCCTAGCCCTGGAGCACCTGCAGTGCCACATCGGCCTGGACACTCTGTCCTGGGCGCGGTTGGGTGCCCGCGTCACCAGCATCAACCTCTTCTGCGCCTCGACAGCCACCACCCGAGACATCGCCGCCCGCACCGGCCTCTAGGGGTGTGCATCCAGCTGCACTGGCACCATCGCCTGGTGCAGCAGCACGAGCGGCGAGAATCTGTCCTCACCGACGATGAGCACCGGCTCGTGCGCTCTACGAGCGCCCTTGGACTGCTGCGGACCAGTAGCTGGCCGAGCGTCGCGGCGCTGCTGCTCGTGCGCGGGCTCAACGGTGAGGCCACGGTGGCGATGGCGTGCCTGTCGCGTGATGACTCGCCTTGGCTCATCGACCCGATCGTCCCTGCCGTGATCACCGAGCTGAGCAGTGAGGCACGGCGAGGGCCCGAGGAAGGAAGCCGGCTCGTAGGTCGGGCGCTGGCCCGTGCTGCTGCTCGAGCTGGCCGGACGGAGTCCTTCGCAGCGGTACGGGCGCTGGCGGCGCTCAGCCCTGAGCTGGGCTACCCGGGCGGCACCATCGGCGAGGCCTACGACGCCTCGGAGTGGCTCGACTGCGACTGCCACCTCGGGTCGGCGGAGCGCGCCGCCGCAGAAGCCCTCTAGGCCGCCCTACACGACGAACCGCTCGACGTCGCGGATGACCTGCTCGCCGCCGTCACCGAGGGATGGGTGTGATGCCAGAGCAGCTGCGTAGGTGCCGCACCGACAGCGGACAGACAGACTGGCCCTGGCCCGGGCGTCGCTGCTAGGACCTGTCCTGTGGATCATGACGGGTGCCGCAGCGTCCGCTCATGCCATCTGCGGACGGTCACGCCTACCCACTTGAGCAGGTCACGATGGTGGCATGTGGACATCGTGGCAGGAGTGGAGGAAGCAGCGGTCGCTCCGCAGACAGAAGGTGCTCATCTACCCTCCGCTGGCGCTTTCCCGCCACGCCGACCTGCGCCCTCCTGACCCCTCCTCATCACCTCGGAAGCTCATCACGGTTGGTTTCGGCCCAACCGGTGAGGCCCTGGCCCTGTGGCAGGACCGTGACAGTGGTGATGGCGGTGACGGCAGTGATGGCGGTGACGGCGGTGCCGTGCTCAGCCACCACCAACCTGACGGTCGCCTCAGCACACACACCACGCTGCCCGCCCCGCCTCGCTGGCCCCTGGTGCAGCCGTTGCCCGATGGCCAGTCTCTGCTGGCCAGCGTTCGCGCCCGGCACGGGGAACACAACGCTGCCGTCTACGACCACGACGGGCGGTTGGTGCACACCGCCCACCTCGGCGACGCCATCGCCCACCTGCTCACCACCCCGAGCGGTGCGGTGTGGACCAGCTACTTCGACGAAGGCGTCTACGCCGACAGCGGGCTCAACACCCGCGGTCTCGTCCGCTTCGGCCCCGACCTGTCACCGCAGTGGCTCTACCCCCACCCCGACGAGGCCGGCTTGCCCTTCATCGACGACTGCTACGCCCTCAACATCGATGGGGAGAAGGCCTAGGTCTACGCCTACATCGGTTTCCACCTGGTCAGTGTCGAAGGCGAGCGGACTCGTGATCACGGCCCCGTGCCCGTCGGCGGGGCGCGTGCACTGCTCATCGACGGCTCGCGCGCGGCGCTCATCGGCGGCTACGGCGGCGACGCAGACGTCATCACTCCATTGCAGCTCACCGACGAGGGCGTGCAGCTGGCCGGTCCACCGCGGCGACTGGTGCTTCCCAACGGTGCGCCCATATCCCCTGGACACCTCAGCGGCCGCGGAGCAGAGCTGCACCTCGCCGTCGACGCCACGTGGTACCGCCTCCACTTGGAGGACATCCCAACAGACTGAAACGCACGCTCATCCCGCCCCTGCGAGCGACGTCACGGTCATGGCGCCGGTCGCGCGTGCGCCCTCATAGCGCCGTGCGGGCGCGGTCACGAGCAGCCGGCAACGTCCTCGTCTGCCGCCGGGCGGGCGCGTTCGC
>NZ_BAABIL010000194.1:0-1081 GCF_039542765.1 Kineococcus glutinatus | reverse complement strand
GTCCGCACCGCCGCCGTCCGCACCGCCGCCGTCCGCACCGCCGCGGGCCGGGCCCGCCTCGCCGGTCGTCGCCGGGCCCGTCCCTCGTGCCGCGTGCGCCGGTGCCGCGTGCGCCGTCGTCTCGGATGCCGTCTCGGATGTCGTCTCGGGTGCCATGCCGCCTCCTGTGCCGGGGGTGTCGCCGTCGCGGGAGGCGCGCCCACCGCTGCCACCGGCACCGGCGGGTGAACCTCTCACCGCCACCACGATCGGCTGCGCCCACCGGTTCAGCGCGACCTGCCGGGGCCGGTGCGCCGCGGCGGGCCACACTGGTGCTGAACCGCCCCGCCCCGTGGGTCGTGGTGGGGGTGGGAGGTACGGGTGGACACCGACGGAGAACTGCTGCGCGCGCTGCACGACGAGCACGCCGCGGCCCTGCGCGCCTACGCCACGTCCCTGACCGGCGACCGCGCCGCCGCCGAGGACGTCGTGCAGGAGACGCTGCTGCGGGCGTGGCGGCACCCCGCGTCGGTGGACCCGCGGCGGGGCTCACCGCGGGCGTGGTTGTTCACCGTCGCCCGCAACCTCGTCATCGACGAGCGCCGCTCCCGCCGCGCGCGCAGCGAGGCGCTGACGGACACCCCGCCGGAGGGGCGCGCCGACAACCACGACGAGGCGGTGCTGCAGTCGTGGGTGGTGGCCGAGGCGCTGCGGCAGCTGTCCGACGACCACCGCGCGGTCCTGCTGGAGTGCTACTACCGGGGCCGCTCGGTGGCCGAGGCCGCCGCGATCCTGGGCATCCCCGCGGGCACGGTGAAGTCCCGCACCCACTACGCGCTGCTCAACCTGCGGCTGGCGCTGCAGGAGATGGGGGTGACCCGGTGAGCGCCGACGCGTTCGAGACCTCGGCCGGGCCGTACGTGCTCGGCGCGCTGTCCTCGGCCGAGCGCATCGCCTTCGAGGAGCACCTGCCCGGCTGCGCGCGCTGCCGGGCGGCGCTGGAGGAGCTGGCGGGCCTGCCGGGGCTGCTGTCGCGGGTGCCGCCGGCGGTGGCCGAGGCGCTGGCCGCCGATCCGCGGCTGCCGCTGCCCGCGCCCCTGCC
>NZ_BAABIL010000193.1:0-19889 GCF_039542765.1 Kineococcus glutinatus | reverse complement strand
CGCATCGACGGCCTGCAGGCCACGATCGCCGCGGCGGTGGAGGAGCAGTCGGCCACCACCACGGAGATGGTGCGCAACGTGACGGAGGTGTCCAGCGGTTCCCAGGAGATCGCCAGCAACATCTCCGGCATCGCCGCCGCGGCGACGCGCACCTCCGCCGACGCCGTCGCCACCAAGGGTTCGGCCGACGACGTCGCCGCCGCCGCCGCCCAGCTGCGCGAGGCGGTCAGCACCTTCACGATGTGATGCGGCGCCCGTGGGCGGGTGTCCGCTGGCCGTGCTGAGCGCGGACGGTGGTGACACCCCGGTGACGCATCCGACCACCGTCCCCGCTCCCGGCGGCGCCGCCGGGAGCGGGCGGTGACCCGCGTGCGGTCGTGCGGGTCAGTGCGCGATGACGGGCGCTGCGTCGGGGTCGACGACCGGGGCGCCGGGGCGCAGCAGCAGCAACGTCACGACGGCACCGGCGGCGAAGATGCCGGCCGACCACCAGAACGCCGTGTGGTAGCCGGCGACGGCGGCGTGCGCGGCGTCGGCCGCGGTGGGGGCACCGGCGGCGTGCTCGGCGATCCAGTCCGAGGCGGCGCTGCCGGCGAAGGCCGACAGCAGGGCGGTGCCGATGGAGCCGCCGATCTGCTGGGAGGTGTTCGCCATGGCCGAGCCGACCCCGGCGTCGGAGGCGTGCACGCCCAGGGTCGCCGTCGCCATGGCCGAGGCGAAGACGAACCCGAGCCCGAGGCCGGTGACGAGCAGGCCGGGCAGGATCGCGCTCACGTAGGCGGAGTCGACCTGGATGCGGGTCAGCCAGACCATGCCGAGCGCGGCCAGCAGCAGCCCGGTCGGGGTGAGGGGCTTGGGGCCGACGCGGGGCATCAGCACCGAGCCGACGACACCGGCGGCCACGGAGATCGCGGCGATCATCGGCAGGAACCCGAGCCCGGTCTGGACCGGGGAGTACCCCAGGGTCGAGGTCATGTAGTAGGTGAGGAACAGGAAGATGCCGAACATGCCGGCGCCCACGACGGCGATGCCGATGAGGGCGCCCCCGCGGTCGCGGTCGAGGACGACGCGCAGCGGCAGCAGCGGGTGCGCGGCGCGGGTCTGCCACCAGCAGAACACCGCGAGCAGCACGAGACCGGCGGCCAGGAAACCCCACGTGGCGGTGGCCGACCAGCCGTGGGACTCGGCGTTGGCCAGGCCGTAGACGACGCCGACCAGGCCGAGGACGGCCAGGGCGGTCCCGGCCCAGTCGAGGGCGGGACGCTCGGGGGAGCGTTCGTGCTTCAGCAGCAGCGCGCCCGCGACGACGGCGACGACGGCGAGCACGACGTTGATGTAGAGGCACCAGCGCCACGACAGGTGCTCGGTGAGCAGGCCGCCGAGCAGCAGGCCGATGCCGCCGCCGGCGCCGGAGACGCCGCCGAAGATGCCGAACGCCTTGGTGCGCGCGGCGGGGTCGGTGAAGGTCGTGGTGAGCAGGGACAGCGCGGCGGGGGCGAGCAGCGCGCCGGACACGCCCTGCAGGGCCCGGGCCGCGATGAGGACCTCGAAGTTCTGGGCGGCGCCGCCGAGGGCGGAGGCGAGGCCGAAGCCGACGAGGCCGACGAGGAACGTGGGCTTGCGGCCGAGCAGGTCGGACAGGCGCCCGCCGAGCAGCAGCAGGCTGCCGAAGGCGAGGGCGTAGGAGGTGACGACCCACTGGCGGTTCTCGTCGGAGAAGCCGAGCGCGCCCTGGGCGGTGGGCAGCGCGATGTTCACGATGGTGGCGTCGAGGACGACCATCAGCTGGGCCAGCGACAGCACCGCCAGCACGACCCACTGCGCCCGGCCGGGGCCGGAGGTGGGGCTGGAGGTGGCGGCGCGTCGGCCCTCGGGGCTGGTGCGGGGGTGCGGCGGCCGGGTGCTGCCCGGCATCGCCGCGTCGCGGGGCGCGAGGTGCCGGCCCTGCTCGGTGGTGCTCATCCTGGGGTGTCCTCCACTCAGCGGAGACGACTTCTCCGCTTCTGCTCCAGAGTAGCAGAAGCGGAGATGCGACTTTCACTTCGTGGGTACGATGACCCGGTGACCACCTCCGAGGTGCCGCGGCCGCTGCGACGCGACGCCGAGCGCAACCGCCAGCGGATCCTCGCCGCCGCCGTCGAGGTCTTCGCCACCCGCGGGCTGGCCGCCACCCTCGACGACGTCGCCCACCACGCCGGTCTGGGGGTGGGCACCGTCTACCGGCGCTTCAGCGACAAGGACGCCCTCGTCGAGGCGCTCTTCGAGGACCGCATCCGCGCCCTCGTCGACCTCGCCGAGACCGCCTGCGCCGCAGCCGACCCCTGGGAGGGGCTCGTCGGCTACCTGGAAGCCGCCAGCGCGCGGATGGCCGCCGACCGCGGCCTGCGCGACGCCGTCCTCTCCCCGCGGCACGGTCAGGTCGGGGTCACCCTCGCCCGCGCCGAGCTCGGCCCGCGCGTGGAGCGGCTCACCGCCCGCTGCCGCGACGCCGGCGTGCTGCGCCCCGACGTCGCCGGCACCGACGTCGCCACCCTGCTGCACGCCGTGCAGGCCGCCGCCGAGATCGGCGGCACCGCCAGCCCGGAGCACTGGCGCCGCACGCTGGGGGTCCTCCTCGACGGCCTGCGGCCCGCCCGCGCCACCCACCACCGGCTGCCCGGCGCGCCGCTGTCCGACGAGGAGCTCCACGAGGCCCTGACCCTGCGCCGACGCGCCGGGAGCCGCTGACCCGCCGTCGGAGCGGTGCGGACCCGGGTCGTCGGGGGCCGCACCTCAGCCGTGTCCGCTCCGCGACCAGGCGCGCCGGCCCCGCCGCACGAGGAGGCGCAGGCGCCTGACCCCGGGCAGGGGGAGCATCCTGCGCACGAGGGGGGTGACGACCACGACCCCGGCCCGCGGGCCCTGCCGCAGGTCGCGGCGCTGCCGGGCACGGTTCTCCAGGTCCAGCGGCGTGAGGACCTGCTCCACCGCGGTGAGGATGCTCCCGCGCAGCAGCCACAGGGAGGTCTCCGCGCGCGGGTCGACGAGGAGGAGCTCGACCAGGATCGCGCGCGCCTCCCGCGCCACCTCCAGGCTCTCCGCCACGGTGCGCTCCACCGCGGTCTCCGCTCCCGCCACCTCCGCCTCCACCAGCTCACCGAAGGCCTGCAGGCAGGAGGCCACCTCCTCCAGGACGACCGCGAACGCCCGGCGGACCTCCTCCCCGTAGCCGTCGTCGGGGGTCGATTCCCGAGGGGCCTCCTGGTGCATGGTGACGAAGAGGGCCCGGATGGCCAGGGCGGAGTGCTCCAGGGCCTCCAGCCCGGCCCGCAGGGCGGGTTCGACGTCGACGGTGCCGATCGCCCGGGCGTTGAACCGGCGCACGTCCCCGACGGTGCTGACCACCGCGTGCGCCTGCTCGGCGGAACTCCCGACGTCGCGGGCCTGCGCCAGCCACGCCGCGACCTCGGCGCGGGTGATCGGGCGCTCGCCCATCGACCTGCTCGCGACGAGGAGGCAGTCCGCCTGCCCCGACGCCACCCGGCGCACCCCGGCCGCAGCAGCCCGCGTGGGCACCGGCGGCGGCAGCAGGACGTTGAACGCCACGCCGACGCCCGCGCCGATGAGGGTGGTCACGATGCGGGTCTCCGCCGCGATCTCCTGACCCCCCACCGCCAGGACCAGCATCGCGCTGATCGGCGTCTCCAGGGCCTGCTCGCCCAGGCGCAGGAGGGCGGCCAGCAGCAGGGAGACGGCGATCGCCAGCCCCAGGCTCCACCACGTCAGGCCGACCTGGGTGGACAGCGCCACGGCGACCAGCACGCCCGTGAGGACGGCGCCGACGCGGACGACGCCCATCCGCAGGCTGGCGTGGGCCGAGGCCTGGATGACGAGGAGCGCGGTGAGCGCACCGGTCAGGTCCACCGGGCCGTCGGCGAGCCACAGCGTCAGCAGGTAGGCCAGCACCCCCGCGGCCGTCATGCGCGCCGTGGTGGCCAGGTCCGGGCTCAGCTGCGAGAGAGGCTGCCGCCACCGCGCCACCGCGCGGAGGTACCGGGGGGCGGACAGGTCACGCGGACGGGTCACCGTGCACCTCCCGGACGCCGGGGCGGCCGCCACGACGGTGTGGAGCGGCCGTCGACCATGGTGGCGGGGGAGTGGCCCCGGGTCCACGGTGGCAGCGACATCGCGCGACCTGCGGACGTGCAGCGACCGGGCACCGTCGCGGGCGGACGGGGGAGCCTCGCCGGCACGTCCGGCAGGAGCGGAGGCCGGCCCGGTCCACTTCGTCCTGTCCGACGCCAACGGCACCACGGTGCAGGCCGGAGCCCCGCCGAAGTGGCTCACGCCCGTCAAGGTCTCGGCGACGAGCGCGCCGCTCAGCCTGGTCGACATCGCACCCAGTACCGAGGACAGCGGATCGACGTTCCGCTACACCCCGGCTCTGTACCAGTACCACTGAAAGATCACCGGTGCTGGCTACTACTGGCGGATCGGCGTCCAGCTCGACGACGGCCAGAAGTACCACGCCACCATCGGTGTCCGCTGAGCGGTCCGGCTCGTCGCCCGCCCGCGATGCGGACGCGACGATCCGCACGATCGCGGACGGCGTGAGGGGTCGGCGTCGCCCTGACAGCCATGACCTGAGCCGCGAGGACGGCCTCGTCGAGGCGCCCTGCTGCTCACCTGCACGGGCCTCGCGCCCTCGCTGACGTCACCCCGGACGACCTGATCCCACTGGTCGGCAACGTGCGGTCGGGCGGCGGCCGGGACGCACTGGCACCCGTCGAGACACGTCTCGTGCGACGATGCGCATCGACAGCAGGTCGGGAAATCGTCGCGGGGGGTGCCAGATGGTGACGGCTAGTGACGTGGCGAAGCTGGCCGGCGTCTCGCAGAGCACGGTCTCGTACGTGATGAGCGGGGCGCGCTCGATCTCCCCGCAGACCCGGGCCCGCGTCGAGGCGGCGATGCGCGAGCTGTCGTACCACCCCAACGCGGGGGCCCGGGCCCTGGCCGGGCGGCGGACGAACGTGATCGGGTTGGTCGCGCGCCTGCCGGGCAACACCGACGTTGCCGCGCTGCTGCCGTTCATCGAGACCATCTCCGCGAGCAGCCGCGACCGGGACTACGACGTGGTGCTGGTCACCGAGGACGAGGGGCCTGCGGGACTGGAGCGGCTCGCCGGTCGGGCGATCGTCGACGCCATCGTGCTCATGGATATCCGCCGGGACGACGACCGCGTCGCCGCAGCCCGCAAGCTGGCCGTCCCCGTGGTGCTGATCGGCGTCCCGGACCAGCCGCAGGGCTTGGACTGCGTCGACTACGACATCGAGCTCGCCGGCCGGCTCGCCGTGCAGGAGCTCGTCGAGACCGGCAGCGAGCGGGTCATCCTGATCGGGGAGACGCCGAGCGTGTGGGCCGAGAACTTCGGCTTCGTCGCGCAGTTCGCGGCGAGCGTCGAGGACGCCGCGCGCGAGGCGGGTGTTGCCTTCGAGGTCTACGAGCCGGATGCCGAGGGGTGGGCCGGATTCACGGACTTCGGGTCCCGCGTGAGCGAGCTCGCCGCCACGTCGGTGGGGATCGTCGCGCGCACGCCGCGGGCCATCGACATCGCCATGCAGATCCTGCAGTCCCACGGCATCACGCCCGGTCAGGGCGCGTCGATCGTGGGTGTGTGCACCGACGACACCGCGACGGCGTTCCGCTTCCCGGTGACCAACGTCTCGCCGGAGCCGCGGGAGGTGTCCCGGCTCGCGATGGAGACGCTGTTCGGGCGCCTCGACGGCGCCGAGCCCCGACACGAGGTCCGCCTCGTGGCGCCTCGACTCACCCGGCGCGCGACCACCGCGATCCGCGCCTGAGGTAGGCCCTTGCCACCGCTGTTCCGCGTCGCTACTGTTCGATGCGCATCGAATTGATGCGCATCGACGCAACGCTCAGCAGCCGCCAGTGACGACGGCACGGAAGGAAGTCCGATGACTCGACGTCGAGCAGGGATGCGCGCGGCGTTCGCCGTCGCCTCGCTCACCGCCGCTTCGCTCACGCTCGCCGCGTGCTCGTCCGCCACCAGCAGCGACGCCGGGGACGGAGGCAACACCGTCACGATCGCCTCGTGGTACGAGGACCAGGTGATCGGGACCACGATCGAGGCCGCGAACGATGCGCTCGCCGCGGATGACATCACCCTCGAGTACACGCAGATCCCGCTCGACCAGTACAACACCTGGCTGAGCACGCAGCTGGCGTCGGGCGAGGGCCCGGACATCATCATGGACGGCGCGAGCTTCCCCGCCCGTGTGGCCGCCGGCAACCTCGTCGACATCAGCGGCGACGACGTCATCGCCGGGTTCACCAAGGAAGGGCTCGCGCTGGCCAGCGACGCCGACGGCAAGGTGTACGGCGTCCCGTCGTACGGCTGGTTCTCCGGGATCTTCTACAACAAGGACCTGTTCGAGCAGGCCGGTGCCGAGGTGCCGAGCACGTTCGACGAGTTCCTCGAGACGGCCGACGCCCTGACCGCTGCCGGCATCAAGCCGATGACCGCCGGGCTGGCGGACAGCGACAAGGCCATCCACTCGCTCATGGGTTACCTGGAGAACGCCTACTACCACAACGGCGAGGGCAGCCCCGAGGTGGACACCGAGTTCGCGTACGGCGAGACCACGCTCGACGGCAACTGGAACGACGCGGTCAGCACGTGGAGCAAGGTCATCGACCACGGCGTGCTGACCCCCGAGATGCTCGGCACCCCGCTGACGCAGGCGGTCGCCGAGTTCTCCAACGGGGAGGCCGCGATGTACATCAGTGGTCCGTGGGACTACCAGGACATCAAGGACGCCGGCATCAACTTCGGGATGTTCTCGCACGTCGGCAACGACCCGGCCAACCAGTGGCTGCTGGGTGGTCCCGCCGCGAGCATGGGCGTGAACGTCGACAGCGAGCGGCCGGAGCAGGCGCTCAAGGCGCTGCGGGCGCTGGCCTCGCCCGAGGCGATGCAGGCGACCGTCGACGCCAACCCCGGGGCCTTCAGCTACCTCGAAGGCGTGGAGGGCACGTTCCCCGCCGAGTACGAGCTGATCACCCCGCTGCTCTCGGAGGGGCACGTCTCGGTCGGATGGGACCGCTGGGGCGTGAACATGCCCGCGCAGACCATGCTCGACACCCTCACCAAGGGTCTGCAGAGCGTGGTCGGTGGCCAGGAGAGCACCGACGACCTCGTCAAGCAGCTCGACGCCCAGGCCGACTCGATCCGTTACTGAGACCCGCCGGGGTGCGCGTCCCTCCGTGAGGGGACGCGCGCCCCGGCCCAAGGTGGAGGGACACCCTGGTGCGAGCTTCGACGACGTCACCGAACCCACTGGAGCTGGAGGCGGCTGCGTCGGCTCCTTCCCCAGCACGCCGGACGGTCGGCCCGCCTCCCCGCAAGCGGCGCTACTCGGCCGATCGCATGCGCGCCGACCTGCCCTACGTCCTGATGGTCGTGCCGGCGATGGTCGTGTTCGCGATCTTCTTCATCATCCCGGTCGTCCGCACCGCGATGCTCAGCCTCACCGACCAGAGCAACCACAGTCGCGAGGTCAGCTTCGTCGGGCTCGACAACTTCGTCGAGGCCTTGAGCAATCCGCAGATCCTCGCCGGCATCCAGCACTCGCTGGTCTACGCGGTCGCGGTCGTGGTTCTGCAGAACCTCATCGCGCTGCCCGTGGCGCTGCTGCTGCACTCGCGCATCCCGTTCCGCGGGATGTTCCGCACGATCTTCTTCGGTCCCGCGGTCCTCAGCACGCTCGTCGTCGGGTACCTGTGGAGCTACATCTTCTCCTCCAACGACTACGGGCTCCTCAACACGGCGCTGCGCGCGGTCGGGCTCTCCAACGTCAACTGGCTCGGTGACCCCGACCTCGCGCTCGGGTCGATCATCGCCACCCAGGTCTGGCAGTGGTTCGGCTACCAGATGGTCATCTACCTCGCGACGCTGCAGACCATCGACACCGACCTCCACGAGGCCGCTGCGCTCGACGGCGCCGGCCGGTGGCGCTCGTTCCTGACCGTCACCCTGCCCGGGCTGATCCCGGCCTTCCAGATCACGATCGTGACGGGCCTCATCTCCGGGTTGAAGGTCTTCGACATCGTCATCTCGATGACCAACGGCGGCCCCGGGTACGCGACCGAGACCGTGCTGACCCTCATGTACCGGAAGTTCTCCGAGGGCAACTACGGCCTGGCCGCCTCGTTCGGCATCTTGTTCCTGCTCGTGAGCATCCTGCTCGGTGGGTTGCTCCTCCGGCTGTTCCGCCGACTGGAGGCGAAGTACTCATGACGACCCTCGTGCCCGCGCCGCGGCGGACCCCGCGCCGCTACTCCGTCGCTGCGCTCGTCGCGATGATCCTGCTCGCCGTGCTGATGCTCGTCCCGATCTACTACCTGGTCGTCACGACGTTCAAGACGGCCGCCGAGGCTGCCGCGAGCCCGATGGCGCTGCCGTCCAGCTGGGACCTCTCCGTCTACATCGACGCCTTCGTGAAGATGGAGTACCCGCGCGCGTTCACCAACACCTTCCTGATCACGCTGGGTTCGGTCGTCGGCGTGGTGGCCTTCAGCTCCATGGCCGGGTACTCCCTGAGCCGCCGGTCGAAGAGCCGGGTCGCTTCGATCACGCTGCTCGTCCTGCTGAGCGGCCTGATGTTCCCGTACCAGATGTCGATCCTGGGCTTGTACGACGTCATCAAGGCGCTCGGCCTGATGAACAGCCTGCTGGCCGTCATCTTCATCAACATCGCCGTGAACCTGCCATTCGCGACGCTGCTCTTCTACGCCTTCACCTCGACGATCCCGAAGGAGCTCGAGGAGGCGGCCGGGATGGACGGGGCCGGGACCTTCCGCACGTTCCTCACCATCGTCTTCCCGCTGCTGCGGCCCGCTGCGGTGACGGTGGCGATCCTCAACACCCTCAACGCGTGGAACGACTTCATGGGCCCGCTGTACTTCCTGCAGTCGCGCGACAAGCAGGTCATCCTGCAGGAGGTGTACCGGAACATCGGCCAGTTCTCGATCGACTGGACCTCCCTGTTCCCGATGATGGTCCTCGGTGTACTCCCGCTCGTCGTCTTCTACCTCATCCTCCAGCGCCAGGTCATCGGCGGCGTCGCCGGGTCGATCAAGGGCTGACCCAGACCAGTTCGGAGCACACACCTCATGACCGTCACCGACCCGTCCGTGCCCGTCAACGGCCACATCGAGACGACGATCCCGTCCGACCTCCCCATCTGCACGGAGCAGCCCGACACCACCTCGCTCACGTTCGGCACGGGGTGGGCCACGATCGACAGGTCGACGGGCTCCCCGCTGCAGTTCACCGACGAGGCCGCTCCCGAGCGCACCTACCTGCTCGACGCGGAGATCCCGTGGCACTCCGTGGAGCACACCTGGGGCACCGGCTACGTGATCAGCGACACGTTCACCGGGCGCTGGAACGCACCTGACGTGCTGGAGCTGCACGACGACGCCGTGACCAGCCACCACACCGTCGCCGGACAGCTCGCCGTCACCGTGCAGCGACGCGGCGGCGAGCACCTGCGCGAGACCTACCGGTTCCGCAACGTCAGCGACCGGACGCAGCGCATCACCAGCCTGGGGATCCAGGTGCCGTTCGCCGACCTGTACCCCGGTGCCCACGACGCGCTGACGCGCCGCGTGCACGCCCACGTCTTCACGGGCGGCGCGTGGGCGTGGGTGGCGGCGCAGCCGATGGACGGGAGCGGACGCATCCTCGGGCTCACCCTCACCGACGGCCATCTCTGGGGTTACTCCGTCGAGACCCGCAACGCCAACACCCTCTCGAACGCGCGCGGCCACGTCGTGCTGAACGTGACCGACCACGCGCGCAACGCCGACGCGTTCGGCGGGCAACCGGTGATCGTCCTCGCACCCGGCGACGAGTACGTCGTGTCCTGGGACCTCGCCTGGTACGACGACATGCCGGCGTTCCTCGGCGCAACCCGTGCACCCGCGCAGTTCTCCGCCCTCAGCGCGACCGTCGGCGACACGATCGTCGTCCGCACGTCGCACGAGGTCACGGCCGCCGAGGGGGTGACCGTCACCGCCACCGCCGACGGTGTCGAGCTCACCGGGAGCGAGGCGGGGACGTACTGGGTGCAGATCGGGCACGACGCACGCACCGAGGTCCTGTTCCACGACACCGTCGCCGACGCCGTCCGCAAGCGCAGCGCCTACGTGCTCGCCTACCAGCGCAGCACCGAGCGACCCGGCCTCCTCGGCAACGCGATCGTGCCGGTCGACACCACGACTCGACTCACGCAGGCCACCAACGGCTGGTCCGACTGGACCGACGGGTCGGAGCGGATCGGCGTCGCGCTCATGCTCCAGCACGGACTCAGCCGCGGCTGGGTCGACGCGTCCGTCGACGAGGCGCTCGACGGGTGGGCAGCGTTCGCCCGGGCTTGCCTCATCGACGCCACCGGCGCACCGCGACGCGGGTCCCAGGACCATCACACCGGCATCCGCCTGTACGACTCCCCGTGGCTCGCCCGCTTCTTCCTCCTGCGGCACGCCTACCGCCATCGCGCCGAGGACCTCGATCTGGCCGCCCGCCTGCTCGAGCGCGCTCTCGAGCTCGGCATCGGCCGGTTCCTGACGATCGGGTTCTCCGAGGTGGCGGTCGCGGTCGCCGACGCGCTGGAGGCGGACGGCCAGCCGGCGCGGGCCACGTCCCTGCGCGACGCCGTGATCGCCGGTGCCCGGTACTTCGCCGAGCTCGGTGAACGTCTGCCCGGACACGAGGTCGCCTACGAGCAGGCGATCGTGGCCCCCCTCCTGAACCTGCTCATCGACGCCCACCGGCTGTCCGGCGACCCCTTCCTGCTCGACGCGATCAGCGCACGGCTCCCCTGGCTGCTCGCCTTCGGCGCGCCCCAGCCGCACGCACGGCTCAACGGTGTGGCGATCCGACACTGGGACGGCTACTGGTTCGGCCAGCGACGGCAGTGGGGCGACGTCTTCCCGCACTACTGGAGCGCGCTCACCGCGACCGTGCTTCGACGGCTTCCCGCTGAGCTCAGGTCGTCGGAGACCGACGCACTCGCAACGACGATCCTGCGCGCCAACATGGCGAACTACTTCGCGGACGGATCCGCGACGTGCGCCTTCGTCATCCCCACCTCGGTCGACGGACGACCCGCACACTCGGCGGACCCGCTGGCGAACGACCAGGACTTCCACCTCGCGCTCTGGATGCAGCTCGAAGCGGACGGCGCGGTCACTCTCGCCTGACTCGTTCAGGTCTGCCCCAGCTCCGGTCGACTCCTGTCGGCAGGGGCGGTCGGGCCGCGTGAGCGGCCCGAAGCAGTGCCTCGTACTCGATGGGTGTGAGCCGACCGAGGACTCGTCGACGGCGTCGACGGTGGTAGGTGCGCTCGACCCGGGTGACGATCACCAGCCGTGTCCAGTGAGGACCATGATCCTCACAGGCCCCGAGTCGACCAGAGCGGGGGCAGCCCCCGCCGACGGGGGAGGGTTCCCCAGCTCCACCCGAGCACCGCCGGCGGGACAGCGGTGACGTCCCGGCACGCTCCAGGCTCCCCTCGAGGCCGCGCCCACGGCACGATGACGCCATGACCCCACAGCTGGCCAGCAGGCTGGCGGCAGCCCGCGCCGAGGCGCTGGTGGGCCGCGCCGCCGAGCGATCGGTGCTCGAGGCGATGCTCTCGGGCGCCGCGGACGCGCCCGTGGTGGCCTACGTGCACGGCCCCGGCGGCATCGGCAAGTCCTCGCTGCTGCGCCACGCCGCCCACCGGGCGGAGCTCGCCGGCCGTCGCGCCGTGCGCCTCGACGGGCGCCACCTCGACGCGCAGCCCCGCCGCTTCGAGCGCGCCGCGGTCCCGGCGTGCCACGAGCCCGGCGCCGTGCTGCTCGTCGACTCCTTCGAGCAGAGCCAGCCGCTGGAGCAGTGGCTGCGCGACGCCTTCCTGCCCCGGCTGGCCGACGACGCGGTCGTCGTCCTCGCCAGCCGCATCGCGCCGGACCCGGAGTGGTTCCTGGACGCCGGCTGGGCCCCGCTCTTCGCCGAGCTGGCCGTGCGCCCGCTCGGCGTCGCCGACTCCCACGCCCTGCTTGCGGCGCGTGGTGTCGCGGACGCGCAGCGCGACGCCCTGGTCGGTTTCGCCGGCGGCAGCCCGCTCGCCCTCTCGCTCGCTGCGACCGTCGTCGCCGGCGGGAGCGACGACGTCGGGACGTGGTCGCCGACCGCGGACGTGCTCACCACCCTGGTCGACCGGCTGGTGGGTGAGGTGCCGAGCGGGGCGCACCGCCGCGCCCTCGAGGTCGTCGCGCAGGCCAGGGTCACCCGCGAGCCGCTGCTGCGCACGGTCCTGGGGGAGGAGGTCACCGCGAGCGCCTTCCCCTGGCTGCGCCAGCTGCCCTACATCGAGGTCACCCCCGAGGGCCTGCATCCGCACGACGCGGTGCGGGCGACGCTGGCGGCCGACCTCCGGTGGCGGGATCCCGAGCGCTTCGCGGACGTCCACGCCGAGGTGTCCCGCGCGGCCCTCCAGGCCGTGCGCACCGCCGGCGAGGACGACGCGCAGTCCGCCGTGGTGGACTGGCTCTTCCTCCACCGCGACCAGCGCGGCATGGGCGACGTGTTCGACGGGCAGGCCCATCCGCACGTCGAGGACACGCCCCTGAGCCCGCAGGACGTCCCCGACGTGCTGCGGATGGAGGCGGAGGCGCAGGGCGCCACCTCCGCCGAGGTGGCCGCCCACTGGCTGCGCCGCCAGCCGGAGGCGTTCCGCGTGTACCGCCACCTCGGCACGTCGGCCCCCGTGGCCTTCATGGCCATCTTCCAGCTGGAGGGGCCGCTGGCGGAGGACCGCGCTGCCGATCCGGCGCTCGACGCGATCTGGGAGCACGTGGACGCCGGCGGCCCCCTGGCCCCGGGCGAGCACGTGGCCGTCTTCCGCTACTGCACGCAGCCCGGCTGGCGCGAGGGGCCGTCGCCGGTGATGACCCTGGTCACCCGGCGCGCCTTCGCCCACGCGGTCAGGGCGACCGGGCGGGCGGCCACCTACAGCGTGGTGACGGACGCCGAGCGGTGGGGCGGCTTCCTCACCGACTGGGGGCTGCAGCTGGTCGCGCAGGTACCGGTCGGGGAGTCGGTGCAGCACGTCTACGTCCAGCCCGGGGGCGGCTGGGTGCAGGGTCGGGTGCACGCGCCGGTCCCGGCGCCGAGAGAGCCGGTCCCGCCGCACGTCGAAGACCTCCCGCGGGAGGTCTTCGACGAGGGCGTCCTCGAGGCGCTGCGGACGTGGCGGGTGCCGCGGGAGTTCGCCACCAGCGTGCTGCTGCGCTCCCGGCTCGTGCCGTCCGGGTCCGCGGACCCCGTGAGCGACCTGCGGCGGGCCTTCGTCGCGGCTCTGGACGCGCTGCAGGTCGATCCCGCCGGGGTGCGGGCGCACGAGGCGCTCGACGCGACGTACCTGTCGGCGTCGCGCACGCACAAGGCGGCCGCGCGCCGGCTGGGAGTGCCCTACGGCACGTACCGGCGCCACCTCGTGCAGGCGAAGGAGCGGCTCGTCGCGCAGCTGTGGAAGCAGGTGGGCGAAGGGGCGGCGCCGACGCGGGAGTCCTCCGCGGGCTGACCCCCAGGGCACGTCCGCGGGGCGAGGCGCAGGTGCCCTCGGGACGCAGGAACTCCTCGGGTTCGGACGGGCACCGGTGAGCGCTGGTGAGCACCGCCGGACGTGGAGATCGAGCAGCGCACCGCCGGAGGCTCGCTGACGCAGGCAACCGCCGCCGCGCCGCCGCTCGAGAGGACACCGAGATGATCCCCCGTGACCCTCGCCGTCCCACGATCCCCGGCCCGAGGCATCGGCCGCGGACCGCTCGGGCGGACGGCGCACGGGGTGGAGCGCGACGGCCCCGGTCACTGGTCGCCGTCAGCGCGGACGAGGACGGGACGGGCCGGACGCGCCGGCTGGCCGACCTGGTCCTCCACCGGGTGCACGCCTCGCTCGCGCTGTCCGGAGAACCACCCGAGGTCCAGGTGCTGGCGCTGCACCGGCTGTCGGCCGACCTCGCTCAGCTGCGGGTGCGGGAGCCCGCCACCCTCGAGCTCCGGGAGGCGCTGGCGGAGGCGCGGACGGCGGATGCCCTCGTCGTGGCGGCGGCTTCCGGTGCCACCGCCGTCGTCGAGGAGTTCCTCGACGCGCTGGCGGCCCTGCCGGGCCTGCCGGTCGTGCTGGCCCTCGTCAGCCCGCCGGCGCCGCCGTCGGCGCTGGACGTCGTGCAGTTCCTGCGGGCACGGCTGCTCGACCTCGGCGCTCGACCCGTGCGCACCACGGTCGTCGCGGACCGCGACGACCGGCGAGGACCGGGGGGCTCGCTGGAGCTGCTCGCCCAGATCGCCCACGCGGCCGACGAGCTGGCTCGCGCCGTCGCCGGCGAACGACCGCGACGACCGCGCACCTGAACCACGCACCACTCCTCCGCAGTGCCCCGGTCCCGGGGCGCTGACCCATCGAACACCGGGAGTTCCCATGAAGGCAGTCCGCTTCCACGAGTTCGGCGGCCCCGAGGTCCTCCGCTACGAGGACGTCGAGCAGCCGGCGCCCGGCGCCGGGCAGGTCCGCGTCCGCGTCGCCGGGACGTCGTTCAACGGCGTCGACGCGAACATCCGCGCCGGCAACATGCAGGGGCCGATCCCGGTGGGGCTTCCGCACACCCCCGGCATCGACGTCTCGGGCACGGTCGACGCGTTGGGGGAGGGCGTCGAGGGCCTTGCGGTCGGCGAGGCCGTCATCGGCTTCCTGCCGATGACCGCGCCCGGAGCAGCCGCGGAGTACGCGATCGCCCCGGCCGACGTCCTCACGCCGGCGCCCGCGATCGTCCCGCTGCCCGACGCTGCGGCGCTACCGATCGTCGGCCTGACCGCGTGGCAGGCGATCTTCGACCACGGCAAGCTCGCCGCCGGGCAGCGCGTGCTGGTCAACGGAGCGGGCGGGGCCGTCGGCGGCTACGCGGTCCAGCTGGCCAAGGGCGCCGGCGCCCACGTCGTGGCCACCGCGAGCCCCCGCAGCGCGGAGCGCGTCCGCGCCCACGGGGCCGACGAGGTCGTCGACCACACCTCCGCAGACGTCGCCGCGGCCGTCGCCGAGCCCGTCGACCTCGTGCTCAACCTCGCGCCGGTCGCTCCGGAGCAGCTGGCCGCCCTGACGACGCTCATCCGCGACGGCGGCGCCCTGGTCAACACGACGGTCTGGATGCCCGCCCCCTCCGACCCGGCCCGCGGCGTGCGCGGCATCGACCTCTTCGTCGACAGCGACGCCGGCCAGCTGGCGGAGCTGGTCGCGCTCGTCGATCGCGGCGAGCTCCAGGTCGACGTCGCGCAGCGCGTGCCGCTGGCCGAGCTCGCCACCGTGCACGCCCAGGCCGCCGCGGGAGAGCTGCCCGGCAAGGTCGTCATCGTTCCCAGCGCCTGACCACGGCTCGCGCCGCGCTCCGCTTCCCACCGCGTACGACGACAGAAGGATCGAGCACTGCCATGACACTCTGGACCCCCGTCTCCGTGGGCGCCCTGCAGCTCCCGCACCGCCTCGCCATGGCCCCCATGACGCGCGACCGGTCCCGGCCGGACGGCGTCCCCAGCGACCTCAACCGCGAGTACTACCGGCAGCGCGCGTCGATGGCCCTCATCATCACCGAGGGCATCCAGCCCTCCGACGACGGCCAGGGCTACCTGCTGACCCCCGGCATCTACACCGACGCCCACGTCGCCGGGTGGCGCGAGGTCACCGACGCGGTGCACGAGGCCGGCGGGCGGATCGTGGCGCAGCTGATGCACGCCGGGCGGGTCGCCCATCCCGACAACACCCCGCACCACCGCCAGCCGGTCGCCCCCTCACCCGTCCCGGCGGCGGGCACCATGTTCACGGCGTCGGGTCCGCAGGAGTTCCCGACGCCCCGCGCCCTCGGCGCCGAGGAGATACCGGGCGTGGTCGAGGAGTTTCGGCACGCGGCGTCCTCGGCGATCGCCGCCGGTTTCGACGGCGTGGAGGTCCACGGCGCCAACGGCTACCTCGTGCACCAGTTCCTCTCGGACAACGCCAACCTGCGCACCGACGACTACGGCGGCTCGGTCGAGAACCGCATCCGCTTCGCCGTCGAGGTCGTCACGGCGGTGGCGGCGGAGATCGGCGCGGACCGCACCGGCCTGCGCATCTCGCCCGGCAACCCGTTCACCGACATCGTCGAGGACGACCCGCACGCGCTCTACCTCGCACTCGTGGAGGTTCTGGCGCCGCTGGACCTGGCCTACCTGCACCTGCTGCACTTCGACGACGACGAACTGCTGGACCAGCTGCGCCGGGCCTGGCCCTCGGCCCTGCTGGTCAACCGCCCGGGCGCCGACCTCGACACCCGCGTGGCGGACCTCGACTCGGGTCGCGCAGACGTGATCACCGTCGGCGCGATGGCCCTGGCCAACCCGGACCTGCCGGCGCGCCTGCAGGCCGGAGCGCCGCTGAACGCGCCGGACCGGGCCACGTTCTACAGCGGGGGTTCCCGCGGCTACACCGACTACCCCACGCTCGACGAGGTCGCCACCCGTGCTGGTTGACGCCACCTCAGCGGGCTACGCCGCCGCGACGCGGCCGCACAACTCCTCCGTGGAGCAGCGGCCCGCGAGGGTGGCGCTGATCAGCCGGCCCGAGGACCTCGCGCCCGCCCTCGCCGAGGTGGTCGCGCTCTCCCGTTCGCGCGGCGCGCCCCTGGAGGTCGTGCCGCAGGCGACGGGCCACGGCGCCGGCGCGCCCGTGAACGGCGGCGCCGTGCTGCTCGACACCTCGCAGCTCGCCGGGGTGTCGATCGACCCAAGACGGCGCACTGCCGTGGTGGGCGCCGGCGCGACCTGGGCGGCGGTCAACGCCGCCGCCGAACGGCACGGCCTGCTCGGGCTCGCCGGCTCGGCACCCAGCGTCTCGGTCTCCGGCTACACGTTCGGCGGCGGCATCGGCTGGCTGGTCCGGCAGGACGGGCTGGCCAGCGGTGCTCTGCGGGCCGTGCACTACGTGGACGGCGCCGGCCGGCGCCGCACCGCCGCCGACGACGCCGCCGACGATGTCGACGGGGAGGCCCTGTGGGCCTTCCGCGGCGCCGGCGGCGTCGGCATCGCACACACCCTGGAGCTCGACCTCGTCCCCGCTCCCGACCTGCACGCCGGGGCGCTGCTGTGGCACGCAGACGCGCTGCCGGACCTCGTCGGCGCCTGGTCGAGCACTCTCGGCGCCGTGGGCTCCAGCGTCTCCTCCAGCATCGGGGTCCTGCACGTCCCGCCGCTGCCCGCCTTCCCGCAGGAGCTGCACGGCAGCGTCGCGATCCACCTCGCCATCGCCGACCCCGACGGGCCCGCCGCCGCAGCACCGCTGCTCCACGCCCTGCGCGCGGTGACCGCACCGGTCGTCGACACGTGGGGCCCGACCGACGCCGCCGGCCTCGCGCGCATCCACTTCGACCCACCGACGGCCACCCCTGCCATCGGCGACGCGCGCTGGCTCGACGCCTCGACACCCGGAATCGCCGAGGCGCTGCTCGCGACAGCCGCCGACGACGACGCCGGGATGGTCATGATGGAGATCCGGCACGTGGCCGGCGCGCCAGCACGGCGCACCGGAGCCGTCGTGACCCCGCCGGGAGAGTTCATCTACCACGCGGTCGCACCGCTCAACGTGATCCCGCGGCAGCGCAGCCAGGCTGCGTTCGCCCGCGCCCGCTCGGTGTGGACGACGGCCGACGCAGGCACGACCCCGGGCAGTTGGGTCGAGGGTGCAGCCCGCGTGCCCGATGCGCTTCCCCCCGACGTGCGGGCGCGCGCCGCAGCCATCGCCGACGCGGTCGACCCGGACGCCCGGATCCGGCGCACCCGGCTGCTCGGCTGACCCGCCGGGTGGGCGCCCGCCACCGACCTCGCCACCGCACTCACCGTCCCGCGCCGACGGATCGACGAAGCACGCAACCGCTACCGCTGGCCAGGCCGACCCACGACACGACGACCGGAGCAACTCCCTCCCACCGGTCGCTCTTGGAGCGGGTGGACCTCACGGCGGTGGAGAGGAGCCCACCACGGGACGAACCTGCAGGTCAGAGCGGTAGGCCCCGTGGGACTCGAACCCACAACCCGCGGATTAACAGCTCGTTTCACTATGACGGTGGGAGCTTGCGGTAGCAGATGAGCGCGCAGGCCAACTGCAGGAGCCCGAGGTGCAGGTCGGCGCGGACCTCGTAGCGGATGCGCAGACGCTTGAACTGGTGCAGCCTCCCCCGCGAGCGGGCGGTACCCCAGCGAAGGTCCGCTCAACTACCCAGCGGCGGGCCCCGAGGCCGGAGCCGTGGGCGATGCCGCGTCGGGCGATGCGGGGAACCATGCCTCGGGTTCGGAGGGCGCGGCGGTAGACGTCGAAGTCGTAGCCGCGGTCGGCGTAGAGGCAGTCGGGGCGCAGTCGAGGTCGTCCGCGGATACCGCGGACGACCGGGAAGGCGTCGATGAGGGGAAGCGGTTGGGTCACGTCGTGGCGGTTGCCGCCGGTCAACGACACCACCAGCGGCACACCACCCGCGTCCGTGAGCAGGTGGTGCTTGGATCCCTTACGAGAGCGGTCTACCGGGGATGGGCCGGTGTGTGCCCCCCCTTTGAGAGCCCGCACGTGTGAGCCGTCCACCACTGCCGCGTCCAGTTGCAGCTTGCCGGCCGCGCGTAGCTCATCGGGCAGGACCTGGTGCAGCTTCGGCCACACGCCCGCCTCGGTCCAGTCCCGTAGGCGCCGCCAGCAGGTGACCCCTGAGCACCCGAACTGTTCGGTCGGGACCTGCGCCCACGTGCAGCCGGTGATCAGGACGTGGACGATCCCCGCCAGGGCCGCACGGTCATCGCGCGGTAGACGTCCCGGGTAGCGGTACCGGCGCGGCGGACGCTCAGGCAGCAGCGGCTGCACCCGCTCCCACAGCTCCACCGGCACTAGCTCCGCGACCCGCTCAGACACCGCCTCCTCGCCCACGTCTTCAAGCTGCGGCGACCTCACCGACCCCGCAAGTCATAGTGAAACAAGCTGTAAGAAGGCCGAATTGCTGGCCCGGCTCTGAGCCGCCCAGCAGGCGGCTCCGTCATCTAGACGTCACCGCCAGTTCGGGTTCATCGTCAGGCTCGTCAGAGGGTCGGCCATCCAGGTGTCGAACTCTTCGACCGTGACGAACAGAGGCTGGCCGGAGAAGCACCGGGCGACCTCGGTGAGCCGCTTGAGCGCCTCGTCGGGGCCGGCGCTGGTGACCGCGATGAGTGCGTCGTCCAGGAGCGGACCGACGGTGGTGGTGACGTAGGCGTTGCGTTGCTCACCGAGGGCGCGTTCAGCATCGGCGAGCAGCAGTGCAGTGGCCAGGGCGGTGGCGGTCTCGTCTTCCAGGATGCTGATGCGCTCGCTGTCGAGGTGGTCGGCGCGGGCGACGGTGATGGCGGTGCGCAGGCCCTGGGTGATGAGGGTGGCCGCGGTCTGAGCAACGAGGCCACCGACGAGGGCTCCGACGACCGGCACGGGGATCACCGTCTGGGCGAGGGCGCCGCAGACCCCGGTCAGGGTGGCGCGCAGGGCGGCCTCGCAGCAGCGGGCGGCGAGGTCGCCGGAGCCGATGTCACCGCGGGCGAAGGCGATCCCGGCTCCGGTGACGTCGACGACGGCCTCGGCCATCGCGGCCGGTGATGACCCCTTGCCGAGGGCGGTGGGCAGGGTTCCTGCCTTGGCGGCGATGCCGATGCTCTTGCCGAGACCGGCGATCGAGCCGGAGCGGACGACGCCGCGGGTGGCGGCGGTGGCGGCGGTGGCGGCGGCGGCGGCGACCGACGTGCTCGC
>NZ_BAABIL010000192.1:0-905 GCF_039542765.1 Kineococcus glutinatus | reverse complement strand
CGGGGGCCCGGCTATCCTCGGCCCTCGACGGCGGCGCGCGGTGGACCACCGGTCGGCGCCGCGGTACCGGGGCCGGTCCGTCGTCCGGACACCTGGCGAGCGGAGGTCGAGACTGCCGGTGGCCCAGATCCTGCTGCTGACGAACGCGCTGGCCCCGTCCACGGACGTGCTGCCCGCCCTGGGGCTGCTGCCCCACTCGGTGCGCGTGCTGCCGGCGGAGGCCTCGGTCCTCGTGGACGGACCCCGGGCCGACGCTGTGCTCGTCGACGGGCGCCGGGAGCTCGCCGCGGCGCGCACGCTGTGCCGGGTGCTGCGCACGACCGGCCTCACCCAGCCCCTGCTGCTCGTCCTCACCGAGGGCGGGATGGCCGCGGTGGCCGCGGACTGGGGCGCCGACGACGTCGTCCTCGACACCTGCGGCCCGGCCGAGCTGGAGGCGCGGCTGCGCCTGGCGGCGGGACGCGCCCGCCTCGCCGGGGAGGAGGCCGACCAGGACCGGCCGAGCGAGATCCGCGCGGGCGACATCACGATCGACGAGGTCTCCTACACGGCCCGGGTGCGCGGCCGGGTGCTGGACCTGACCTACAAGGAGTTCGAGCTGCTCAAGCACCTCGCCCAGCACCCGGGGCGGGTCTTCACCCGCGCCCAGCTGCTGCAGGAGGTGTGGGGCTACGACTACTTCGGCGGCACCCGCACGGTCGACGTCCACGTGCGGCGGCTGCGGGCGAAGCTGGGCGCCGAGCACGAGAGCTCCATCGGCACGGTCCGCAACGTCGGGTACCGCTTCGTCCGCTCCGGCCGGGAGGACGGCTCGCTGGAGCCCGACGCGGTCGCCGACGCGGGGACCCGGGACTACTCCGCCTACCGCGAGTACGCCCCCCGCTTCGTCTCCGAGTTCGGGTTCC
>NZ_BAABIL010000191.1:0-5837 GCF_039542765.1 Kineococcus glutinatus | reverse complement strand
GCGCGCCAGTGCCCGGGGTGGTGCACGAGGTGGTCGCCGAGCGCGACGGAGCCGCCGAGCCCGGCCAGCAGCCGGGCGCGGGTGCGGCCGGCGTCGGCGTCCGCGTCGGGGGCGGTCAGCACCCCGCGCACCGCCGCCTCCTCCGGCCCCCCGGCCAGCGCCGCGCACCAGCGCACGAGGGCGAGCAGCCCCTGGTCGGGGTCGGCGACCGCCCCGAGTGCGCGGACGAGACCGGCCAGGACGGGGGCCAGCACCCCGTCCCCGCCGGCGCCCCCGGGGCCGGTGCCACCGGTGCCGCAGACGGCGTGCAGGGCGGTGTCCTCGAGCAGGCGCAGGGCCCGCTCGGGGTCGGCGAAGCCGTGGCGGGCCAGCAGTGCGGTGCTCGTGGAGCGGCGGGCGGTGGGAGCCGGCACGGGGAACCCCTCAGCGGACGGGCCGGGGCGGACCGGGCCGGGGCGCGGGGCCCCGGGGCGCGGGCCGCCTCAGAGCATGGGCAGGAAGCGGTGCAGCTCGAAGGGCGTCACCTGCGAGCGGTAGTCCGACCACTCCTGCCGCTTGTTGCGCAGGAAGTAGTCGAAGACGCCCTCCCCCAGCGTCTCCGCGACGAGCTCGGAGTCCTCCATGATGGCGATGGCGTGGTCGAGGTTGCTCGGCAGCGGGCGGATGCCCATCGCGCGGCGCTCGGCGTCGGTGAGCGACCAGATGTCGTCCTCCGCCCCCGCCGGCAGCTCGTAGCCCTCCTCGACGCCCTTGAGGCCCGCGGCCAGCAGCACCGCGAAGGCGAGGTAGGGGTTGGCGGCGACGTCCAGGGCGCGGTACTCCACGCGCACCGACTGCCCCTTGCTCGGCTTGTACATCGGCACCCGCACCAGGGCCGAGCGGTTGTTGTGCCCCCAGGAGACGTAGGAGGGGGCCTCGCCACCGCTCCACAGCCGCTTGTAGGAGTTCACGAACTGGTTCGTGACCGCGGTGATCTCCGCGGCGTGGCGCAGGATGCCGGCGATGAACTGCCGCGCGGTCCGGCTGAGCTGGAACTCCGCCCCCGCCTCGTAGAAGGCGTTGGAGTCGCCCTCGAAGAGGGACAGGTGGGTGTGCATGCCGGAGCCGGGCTGGCCCTCCAGCGGCTTGGGCATGAAGGAGGCGTACAGCCCCATCTCGCCGGCCACCTCCTTGAGCACCGTGCGGAACGTCATGACGTTGTCCGCGGTGGTCAGGGCGTCGGCGTAGCGCAGGTCGATCTCGTTCTGGCCGGGGCCGCCCTCGTGGTGGCTGAACTCCACGGAGATGCCCATGCTCTCCAGCACCGTGATCGCGGTGCGGCGGAAGTCGTGGGTGGTGCCGCCGGGGAAGTTGTCGAAGTAGCCGACGTAGTCGACCGGCTCGGGCACCGCGCCGCGCACCAGGGGGCCCTTGAAGAGGTAGAACTCGATCTCGGGGTGCGTGTAGAAGGTGTAGCCCTGCGCGGCGGCCCGGTCCAGCGCCCGCTTGAGGACGTTGCGCGGGTCCGAGCGCGCCGGGTCCCCGTCCGGGGTGTGGATGTCGCAGAAGATGCGCGCGGTGCCCGGGTGCTCGGCGTCGGTGCGCCAGGGCAGCACCTGGAAGGTGGACGGGTCCGGGCGCAGCAGCATGTCGGACTCCGACACGCGCGAGAGGCCCTCGATGGCCGAGCCGTCGAAGCCGATGCCCTCCCCGAAGGCCCCCTCCAGCTCGGCGGGGGCGATGGCCACCGACTTCAGGGTGCCGATCACGTCCGTGAACCACAGCCGCACGAAGCGGATGTCGCGCTCCTCGATGGTGCGCAGCACGAACTCCTGCTGGCGGTCCATGGCACCCTTCCCGTCGGTGTGTGGCGCCCGGGGTCCTGCCCGGGGGCCTGCTGGCCTGCATCCTCCACCACGACGGCCCCGGCGGGCACGACCGGCCCCGGAGCCGCCCGCCCCACCCCCTACGCTGGCGCCATGCCTCAGCTGCGGGTGGCACTGGCCCAGATCGACGCCTGCGTCGGGGACCTGGAGGGCAACGCGGGCGCGGTCGTGGCGTGGGCGGGGCGCGCCGCCGCCGCCGGCGCCCACCTGGCGCTCTTCCCCGAGATGGTCCTCACCGGCTACCCGGTGGAGGACCTGGCGCTGCGCTCCTCGTTCGTGGAGGCCTCCCGCCGGCGCCTGGGGGCCCTGGCCGCCGAGCTGGCCGCCGCCGGGCACGGCGAGCTGCCCGTCGTCGTCGGCTACCTCGACCGCGCCGAGGTCGACACCCGCCCCCACCTGCTCGGCGGGCGCCCCCGGGGCCTGCCGCAGAACCGCGCCGCCGTGCTGCACGGCGGGCGGGTCGTGGCCGCCTACGCCAAGCACCACCTGCCCAACTACGGCGTCTTCGACGAGGCGCGCATCTTCGTGCCCGGCGACGAGCTCGTCGTCGTGCGGGTGCGCGGCGTCGACGTGGCGATCGCGATCTGCGAGGACCTCTGGCAGGAGGGCGGCCCCGTCTCGCTGACCCGCGAGGCCGGTGCGGGGCTGCTCGCGGTGCTCAACGGCTCCCCCTACGAGCGGGACAAGGACGACGTCCGGCTCGAGCTCGTCACCCGCCGCGCCGCGCAGGCGCAGGCCACCCTCGCCTACGTCAACCTCGTCGGCGGCCAGGACGAGCTCGTCTTCGACGGCGACTCCCTCGTCGTCGCCCCCGGCGGGGAGCTGCTGGCCCGCGGCCCGCAGTTCCGCGAGGACCTGCTCGTGGTCGACCTCGACCTGCCCGCGGCGGCCGCGGAGCCGGCGGCGCACCCGCACGTGCGCCGCGTCACCGTCTCCACCGAGCCCGTCGCCGGCTACGAGCCGGTCGCGGCGCCGCACCACGAGCCGCTGCCGGCGGTCGCCGACGTCTACGCGGCGCTCGTGACCGGCCTGCGCGACTACGTGCGCAAGAACGGCTTCCGGTCCGTCGTGCTGGGCCTGTCCGGCGGCATCGACTCCGCGCTGGTGGCGGCCCTCGCGGTCGACGCCCTGGGGCCGGGCGGGGTGCACGGGGTGTCGCTGCCCAGCGGCTACTCCTCGGAGCACTCCAAGGACGACGCCGCCGAGCTCGCCCGCCGCACCGGCCTGCACTACCGGGTGGTGCCCATCGCGCCGATGGTGGAGTCGTACCTGGCGAACGTGGCGCTGACCGGGGTGGCCGAGGAGAACCTGCAGGCGCGGGTGCGCGGCACGACCCTGATGGGGCTGAGCAACCAGGAGGGCCACCTCACACTGGCCACCAGCAACAAGAGCGAGCTGGCGGTGGGCTACTCCACCCTCTACGGCGACTCCGTGGGCGGCTTCGCGCCGCTGAAGGACGTGCCCAAGACGCTCGTGTGGGAGCTGGCCCGCTGGCGCAACGCCGATGCGGCCTCCCGCGGTGAGGTCCCGCCGATCCCGGAGTCCAGCATCACCAAGCCGCCCTCGGCGGAGCTGCGGCCGGGGCAGACCGACCAGGACTCCCTGCCCGACTACGCCGTGCTGGACGACATCCTCGACGACTACGTGGAGGGCGACCGCGGGCGCGCGGAGCTGCTGGCGCAGGGTTTCGACGCGGGGGTCGTCGACGCGGTCACGACGCTGGTGGACCGCGCGGAGTGGAAGCGGCGGCAGTTCGCGCCGGGCACGAAGATCTCCCTCAAGGCGTTCGGCCGGGACCGGCGGCTGCCCATCACCAGCCGCTGGCGCGAGCCGGCCGCCCCGGAGGCGCTGGCGCCGCCCACCCTGCCGGAGGACGCCGGCATCGGCGCCGAGCAGACCGGCACCGGCGGTGCCCGGTGAGCGAGCAGCCCGCCCCCTACGGCACCGGCCCCGCCGCGGCGACCCCGGGGCGCCGGCGCACCCGGCTGCACCACCTGCAGCAGTGGAAGGACGCCGGGCAGCGCTGGGCGATGCTCACCAGCTACGACCAGCTCAGCGCGGAGGTGTTCGACGCCGCGGGCATCCCCGTGCTGCTCGTGGGGGACTCCGCGGGCAACAACGTGCTGGGCCACGAGACGACGCTGCCGGTGACGCTGGACGAGATGGTCGTGCTGACCCGCTCGGTGGTGCGCGGCGCGCCGCTGGCGCTGGTGGTGGCGGACATGCCGTTCGGCTCGTACGAGGTCTCCGACGCCGACGCGGTGCGCAGCGGGGTGCGGTTGATGAAGGAGGGCCTGGCCCACGCGGTGAAGCTGGAGGGCGGGCGCCGTTCCGCCTCCCGCATCCGGGCCCTCGTCGACGCCGGCATCCCCGTGATGGGGCACATCGGGTTCACGCCGCAGAGCGAGCACGCCCTCGGTGGCTACCGCGTGCAGGGCCGCGGCGACGCCGGCGAGGACGTGGTGGCCGACGCGGTGGCGGTGGCGGAGGCGGGGGCGTTCGCCGTGGTGCTGGAGATGGTGCCCGCCGACGTCGCCGGCCGGATCACGAAGCAGCTGCGCATCCCCACCGTCGGCATCGGCGCCGGGCCGGACTGCGACGCGCAGGTCCTGGTGTGGCAGGACATGGCGGGGCTGCGCGGCGGGCGGGCGCCGCGGTTCGTCAAGCGGTACGCCGACCTGCGCGGCACCCTCACCGAGGCGGCCCGCACGTACGCCGCGGAGGTCCGCGAGGGGACGTTCCCCGCGCCGGAGCAGTCCTTCGAGAGCTGACCGCCGGGCACGGCGGCCGGGGTCACGGCGTGCTCGCGCAGGTCACAGCGTGCGCGCGTAGCAGCGCGAGGTGGGCTCGTCGACGTAGGGCCCGAACGGCGGGACCGGCGCGTACCCCTCGCGGGCGTAGAAGCGCATCGCGTCGGGCTGCAGCACGCCGGTCTCCAGCAGCAGCTCGTGCACGCCGCGCTGGCGGGCGGCGTCCTCCAGCGCCCGCAGCAGCGCGGCGGCGACGCCGGTGCCGCGGGCGTCGGGGTCGACGTACATCCGCTTCAGCTCCGCCCGCCCTGCGCCCAGCGGCCGCAGCGCCCCGCAGCCCAGCGCCCGGCCGGTGCCGTCGCGGGCGAGGAGGAAGACGGCGACGTCGTCGGCGGTGGGCCTGGCGCCCGGCTCGATGTCGGCGCCGTAGCGGGCCTCGAGCTCGGCGCGCTGGGCCGCCCGCAGCGCGGTGCCGTCGGGGCCGTCCCAGGGCTCGGCGGCGATGCGCAGGCCGGCGGGGGTGGTGCGGGCGACCGGCACGGGCACGGCGGGCTCCTCGGGCGACGGATCTGGAACAAGCGTTACGGTAACGCCTGCTACGGTATCCGTCCAGCAGCTCGTCGGGCAGCGGGGGGAGACGGCGGTGGCGCGACAGCGGGACGCGGCGGGGCACCGGCAGCGGCTGTCCGCCGCCACCTGGGCCGTCCTCGCCGACGACGGCCTCGCCGGGCTGACCCTGCGCGCCGTGGCCGCCCGCGCCGGCTGCAGCACCGGCCTCGTCCTGCACACCTTCCCCGACAAGCGGGCCCTGCTGCTGCACGCCCGCGACCTGCTGCACGAGCGGACCGCCGCGCGCGCCGACGCCCTGGAGGCCGGCGGCGGGACGCCGGGAGAGGTGCTGCGGGCCGTGCTGCACCAGGCCGCCGCCCTCACCCCCGACCGGCACGAGGAGGCGCGGGTGTGGGTCGGCTTCCTCGCCGCCGCGCTGTCCGACCCGGCGCTGGCCGAGCGGCACGTGCGCAACAACCGCCGCTTCCTCGCCCGCGTCGAGCGCCTCCTCACCACCTGCCGGCCGGCCTGGGACGCCGGCCACCGCACCGGTGCCGCCGTCCAGCTCGTCGCCCTCGTCGAGGGCTCCGCCCTGCTGGCCGCCGCCGACCCCGAGACCTACTCCGCCGACGCGCAGCGGGCCGCGCTCGGCGCCGGGCTCGTCGCCGCGCTC
>NZ_BAABIL010000190.1:0-7423 GCF_039542765.1 Kineococcus glutinatus | reverse complement strand
GCCCGTCTCGGCCAGCCGCACGCCGCGGGCGCCGGCGAGGAAGTCGTAGGGGTGCGGGGCGTCCTCGACGACGTGGCGGACGAACTGCTCCCACTGCACCTTGAAGCCGTTGTCGAACACGGCGTTGTCGGGGACCTCGAGCCAGTCGTCGCGGTAGCGGTGCTGCTCGGCCAGGTCGGGGTTCCACACCGCCTTCGGCGTCGCGCTGCGCGGCTGCACGCGGCAGCCCCACAGCCCGGCGACGGCGCTGCCGTGGGTGCCGTCGACCTGGAACTCCACGAGCTCGTCGCGGTCGACGCGCACCGCCCACGAGGAGTTCAGCTGGGCGATGATGCCGCCCTCCAGCTCGAAGATGGCGTAGGCGGCGTCGTCGGCGGTGGCCTTGTACGCCTCGCCGCGCTCGTCCCAGCGGACGGGGACGTGGGTGACGGCGCGCGCGGTGACCGCCTCGACCGGGGCGATGATCTGCTCCAGCACGTAGTTCCAGTGGCAGAACATGTCGGCGACGATGCCGCCGCCGTCCTCGGCGCGGTAGTTCCAGCTCGGGCGCTGGGCGGGCTGCCAGTCGCCCTCGAACACCCAGTAGCCGAACTCCCCGCGCACGGAGAGGATCTGCCCGAAGAAGCCGGAGTCCACGAGGCGCTTGAGCTTGACGAGGCCGGGCAGGAAGAGCTTGTCGTGCACGACACCGTTCTTGACGCCGGCGGCGGTGGCGATGCGGGCGAGCTCCACCGCCTCCTCCAGCGTCTCGGCGGTGGGCTTCTCGGTGTAGATGTGCTTGCCGGCGGCGACGGCCCGGGTGATGGACTCCCTGCGCACGGAGGTGAGCTGGGCGTCGAAGTAGACCGGGTAGGCGTCGTCGGCCAGGACCGCCTCGAGGTCGGTGGTCCACTTCTCCAGGCCGTGGCGGCGGGCGATCTCGGCGATCTTGGCCTCGTTGCGGCCGACGAGGACGGGCTCGAGCTGGACCCGGCTGCCGTCCGAGAGCTCCACACCGCCCTGCTCGCGGATGGCGAGGACGGAGCGCACGAGGTGCTGGCGGTAGCCCATCCTCCCCGTCACCCCGTTCATGATGATCCCGAGCTGCTGCGTCATCGCGGCCTCCGTGTGTGGGGTGCGGCACGGCCTGTGCGGCACGTCGTTGGAAAGCGTTTGCCCGATACGGTAAGCCGACGCTCCGCCGCCGCGCAAGCACCCGGGTGGCGGGCGCGTGGCACGATGACGCGGCACACCCCGCACGAGGCCCGGTGCGGCCACGACCCGGCGCCCCGCTCCCGCCGAGAGGACCGCGATGCCCAGCAGGAGGTCGGTGACCCTCGCCGACGTGGCGCGCCGCGCCGACGTCTCCCTGGCCACCGCCTCGCGCGCCCTCAACGGCAGCGCCCGCGTCGTGCGGGCCGACCTGGCCGAGCGGGTGGCCGCCGCCGCGGCCGAGCTCGGCTACGTGCCCGACCCGGTGGCGCAGTCGCTGGCGCGCAAGTCGAGCAACCTCGTCGGTCTCGTCGTGCACGACATCGCCGACCCCTTCTTCAGCTCCATCGCGGCCGGCGCGATGCGGGTGGCCGAGGAGAAGGACCTCGTCCTCACCCTCGGGGCCACCGGCCGCGACCCGGACCGGGCGATCGCCCTGGTGGCCGCGATGCGCCTGCAGCGGGCCCGCGCCCTCGTGCTCGTCGGCAGCCGGCTCACCGGCGACGACGAGGCCGAGGAACGCCTCGCCGAGGAGCTGCGCCGCTTCGCCGCCGACGGCGGGCGCGTCTGCGCGGTGCGCCAGCCCGGACTGCCCGGCGACGTGGTGCAGCCGGACAACCGCGGCGGCGCGCGGCAGCTCGCCACGGCGCTGGCCCAGCTCGGGCACCGCCGCGTGGCGGTGCTGGCCGGCCCGGAGGGGGTCGCGACCTCGCAGGAGCGCGTCGAGGGGTTCTGCGAGGGGTTCGCCGCCGCCGGGGTGGACACCTCCGGGGTGCGCCTGCTGCGCACGGCGTTCACCCGCGACGGCGGCTACGCCGCGGCCGCCGAGCTGGCCCGCGACCCCGGGGACGTCACGTGCGTCTTCGCGGTCAGCGACGTCATGGCGATGGGCACCCTCGCCGCGCTGCGCGAGCGGGGCGTGCGGGTGCCCGAGGACGTCTCCGTCGCCGGCTTCGACGACATCCCCACCCTGCGCGACGCGGTGCCGGCGCTGTCCACCGTGCGGTTGCCGCTGGAGGAGATCGGCGAGCTGGCCGCCCGCATGGCGCTGGAGGAGACCCCCGGGGACGAGCGCCTCGTCGTGGTGCCGACCGAGGTGGTCCTGCGGGCGAGCACGGCCCCGCCCCGCGGCTGACGGCCCGCCGCGGCGACCGGCGCACCGGGGGTGGTCCGGCGTGCAACCTGTTGCGCGCCAGGTCGATGCGCGGCGGGCGGCCGCCGGGTGACGACTTCGCGAAGGGACCCCGCCGCCTCACGGCCCGCTGCTAGGTTCGCCTTCCCGACCCGCCCCGGACCGGCCGCCGTCGCCCGGGCACGAACGAAGGTGAACCGTGGGCCCCGTCCGCACCGTCGTCCTCCCGGTCCTGCGCCTGCTCGTGTGGGTGGTCATCGCCGTGTGCCTCGTCTACATCGCCTTCCTGCGCGGCGGTCCGGACGCCTCCGGGGACCCCGCGGTGCCCTCGGCGACGATCACCGCACCGGAGACCACCGTGGCGCGCGCGGACGTGGTCAACACCGTCACCCTCACCGGCTCCATCACCGAGGACCCCGCGACCACGGTGAAGTCGACCGCCGCCGGCACCGTCGGCAGGCTGCGCGTCGCGGCGGGCGACCCCGTCGACGAGGGCGACCCGCTCTTCACCGTCGTCGTGCCCGTGGCGGAGACGCCCTCCGCGCCGGCGCCCGCCGACCCCACCGCCCCCCTCGTCCCCGCGCCGGCGCCGACGCCGCGGACGAAGACGGTCACGGTGACCGCCACCGTGCCGGGCACCGTGGCGACCCTCGACGTGCTGCCGCAGCAGTCGGTGGACATCGGCACCGCGGTGGCGACCATCAGCCCGGGGGTCCTGCGGGCCAGCGCACCGCTCACCCAGGCCGACCAGTTCCGCCTGCTGGCCCCGCCGACCGTCGCGAAGGTCACCGTGCCGGGCGGCCCGGGCGGCTTCGACTGCACCGAGCTGCGCACCGGGCGCCCGCCGGCGTCGGCCGGCGGCGGCGACGCCGCGACCGGCGGCTTCACCGATCCGTACGCGGACCCCTCCACCACCCAGACGGGCGCGAACCTCACCTGCCGCGTGCCCGACGGGATCCAGGTCTTCGCGGGCGCCACCGCCACCATCGAGGTGACCGCCGGCGAGGCGCGCGGCGTGCTGGTGGCCCCCGTCACCGCCGTCAAGGGCACCGTCGGCACCGGCAGCGTGTGGGTGCTGGACGACGCGGCGGGCCCGGAGGGCACCGAGACGCCCGTCGAGCTGGGCCTCACCGACGGCGAGAACGTCGAGATCCGCGCCGGGGTCGCCGAGGGCGCCCGCATCCTGCAGTTCGTGCCGAACTCCGACGCGGTGGGCGATCCGGGCATGGTGATGGGCGGCTTCGGCGGATGAGCCTCCTGCACCTGGCCGCCGTCGGCCGCGCCGTCCCGCTGCCCGACGGCAGCACGCTGCGCATCCTCACCGGCGTCGACCTCGACGTCCCCGCCGGCGAGCACATCGCCGTCGTGGGCCGCTCCGGCTCGGGAAAGTCCACCCTGCTCAACATCATCGGGCTGCTCGACTCCCCCACCACCGGCACGTACCTGCTCGACGGCGAGCCCGTCGAGCGCCTCGGGCAGCGCCGCCGCTCCCGGCTGCGGGGCGCGACGTTCGGCTTCGTGTTCCAGCAGTTCAACCTGCTGCCCGGGCGCACCGCCACGGAGAACGTCGCCTCGCCGCTGCTGTACGCCTCCGGCCGGCAGTTCTGGAACCGCACGCGGATCGCGCAGGAGATGCTGGAGCGCGTCGGGCTCGGCCACCGCCTGGACACCATGCCGGAGAAGCTCTCCGGCGGTGAGCAGCAGCGCGTCGCGCTGGCCCGCAGCCTGGTGCGCGCCCCGCGCGTCCTGCTCGCCGACGAGCCCACCGGCGCCCTCGACGTGGACACCGGCAGCGCGGTGATGGACGTCCTGGAGGAGCTGGTGCGGGAGAACGGCACCACGCTCGTCACCATCACCCACGACCTGTCCGTCGCCGCCCGCGCCGACCGGCAGTTCCGCCTCGACCACGGCGTGCTCAGCGAGGTGGCGGCGGAGACCGTGCCCAGCCTGACGGCCTCGCGGGGCGGGGGCGGGGCGTGACCGGGATCGTCGCCGCCCTCACCGAGGCGTGGGGGGAGATCCGCGTCCACCGCGTGCGGGTCGTGCTCGCCCTCGTCGGGGTGTTCCTCGCGGTGTTCGCCATGACGACGATCACCGCCGTCGGCGACATGGGCCGGCAGGTCCTCGGGGAGAGCTTCGAGCGCGGCGCCGGCCGGCCGGCGACCCTGCGCGTGGACGCCTCCCCGATGGGGATGGCCACGGCGGCGACCACCGCGCGGGCGCAGGAGGCCGTCGACGAGGCGATCGAGCGGTACCGGATCGCGTGGCACACCAGCAACGGGCAGACGCAGCTGCCCGTCCGCTTCCCCGACGGCACGGTGCGCGTGGACGCCTTCACCGTCGACCCCGCCTACGGCACCATCCACCGCACCCTGCCCGAGGCCGGGCGCTGGTTCACGCAGGCCGACGCCGACAGCTTCTCCCCCCGGCTCGTCGTCAACCAGGTGTTCGCCGACCGGCTCGGCGGCTTCGACCCGGCCGTGCCGATGACGGTCGTGCTGGGCGGGGACACCCCCGTGCGCGCCACCGTCGTCGGGGTCGCGGACACGCCGTGGGGCGGTGACATGCCCTCGATGTACGTGCTGGCCGACGCCGCCGCCCGCTGGAACGCCGTCGACCCGGCGTTCTCCTCGCCGCCGGGCACCGAGCTGTGGGTGCCGCGCCACGACGCGGAACTGCTCGTGGCCAACCTGCAGCAGGAGCTGACCGCCGCCCTGCCCGGCTACTACGTCAGCGTCTTCCGCACCGACTCGGCCGAGGAGCTGCGCATCCTCGACTACGTCCTCGACTACGGGGTGCGCGGCGTGGGGATCTTCGCGCTGGTCCTCGGCGGCATCGGGGTGCTCAACGTCGGCCTCGTCACCGTCCGCCAGCGCATCCGGGAGATCGGGGTGCGGCGCAGCTTCGGCGCGACGTCCACCCGGGTCTTCACCGCGGTGCTCCTGGAGAGCGTCTGCGCCACCGCCGCGGCCGGCGCGCTGGCCGTGGGGCTGTCGGTGGCGCTCATCGAGAACCTGCCGCTGGAGCTGATCCTGCCGGCGGAGCTGTCCCTCACCGACGTGCCGGGCTTCCCGTTCAGCGCGGCGCTGGAGGGCTTCCTCGCCGCGACGGCCGTCGGGGCGCTGGCCGGGGTCGTCCCCGCGACCGTGGCGGTGCGCGCGAAGGTGATCGACGCCATCCGCTACTGAGCCGCTCCGGGGAGCCGGGCCCGGCAGCGGGTGGCGGCCGGGCTCAGCGCACGGGCTGTGCGGCGCCGATCCGCATCGGGTGTACACCGCCGGACAGCGGCGTGCCCGTGCGGGCGTTGCGGCAGCCGTCGGCGACGACGGCGGCGCACGTGGGGCAGGCCACGCGCAGCGCGGGCGCGGCGGTCTCACGGGCCTCGCGGCGGGCGAACGCGGTGACGGTCATTGCTGCTCCTCGGTGAGCGGGGCGGCGCTGGCGGACCCTGCGGATGACTGCGGGTGCTGCATCGGCACCCGGACGGCCGAACCTGAGCGCCGGTCGGTGCTCGCGGGAGCCGCGATGAGTTCCACCGCCGGGGCGGGTCCACCCGGACGGACGACCAGGCGATGCGGAGGAGGCGGTCATGGGCACGGCGACCACGGGGACGAGCGCCGCGGTGGGGGTGGTCCGCTCCCCCGACGGCAGCGAGATCGTCTTCGAGCGGGTGGGCAGCGGCCCGGTGCTGGTCGTGGTGGAGGGCGCCACCGGCTACCGCGCCTCCGGCGCCGGCAGGGGCCTCGTGCCGCTGCTGGCCCCGCGGTGCACCGTCGTCACCTACGACCGGCGCGGCCGCGGGGACAGCTCCGACGCCGGGCCCTACGCGGTGGCGCGGGAGGTGGAGGACCTGGCGGCGGTCGTCGCCGCGGTGGGCGGGGCCGCCACCCTCTACGGCGTCTCCTCCGGCGCGCTGCTGGCCGCGCGCGCCGCGGCGGACGGGGTGCCGGTGAACCGGCTGGCGCTGTTCGAGCCGCCGCTGCCGGAGCCGGCGAATGCGGCCGCCGACGCGGAGTTCACCGCACGGATCAGCGCGCTGGTCGCGCAGGGGCGGCGGGCGGACGCGCTGGAGGAGTTCCAGCGGGCCATCGGGGTGCCCGAGGAGGTCATCGCGGCCTTCGCCCCGCACCGCGGACCCGCCGAGGCGGTGGCGCACACGATCCCCTACGACCTCGCGGTGTGCCTGGCGACCCCGGAGGACGTGCTGCGCACCGTGACGGTCCACACCCTGGTCCTGGACAGCGCCGGCACCGACGGCACGCTCACCGGATCCGTGGCGCGGACCGTCGCGGCGCTGCCGCGCGCCGAGCACCGCGGCCTCGCCGGGCGCTGGCACCAGGTGCCCGACGCCGACCTAGCCCCCGTCCTCGCGGAGTTCGTGCTGCGGGGCTGAGGGACCGCGCGGTCCCGCGGCGGTGGTCCCTCAGTGCGCGGTCCAGCCGCCGTCCATCGTGTAGGAGGCGCCGGTGACCGATGCGGCGGCGGGCCCGCAGAGGAACGCGACGAGCTCGGCGACCTCCTCCGGCTCCACGAGGCGCTTGACGGCGGCGGACTCCAGCAGCACCTCCGCCAGCACGCGTTCGCGGGGGATGCCGTGGGCGGCGGCCTGGTCGTCGAGCTGCTTGTCCACCAGCGGGGTGCGCACGTAACCGGGGCTGACGCAGTTGCTCGTGATGCCGTGCGCCGCGCCCTCCAGGGCCGCGACCTTCGACAGCCCCTCCAGGCCGTGCTTGGCCGCGACGTAGGCGCCCTTGAACGGGCTGGCCCGCACGCCGTGGGCGCTGGAGACGTTCACGATGCGGCCCCAGCCCCGCTCCCGCATGTGCGGCAGGACGTGCCGGACCAGCCGGAACGGCGACTCCAGCATGAGCCGCAGGATGAGGGAGAACCGCTCGGGCGGGAACTCGTGCAGCGGCGCGACGTGCTGCACCCCCGCGTTGTTCACCAGCACGTCGACCTCGCGCGGCAGGTCGTCCACCGCGTCCAGGTCGGCCAGGTCGCACACCAGCGCCTCGACGCCGGGGACCCGGCGGGCGAGCGCGTCGAGGCCGTCGGCGTCGCGGTCGGCGGCCAGCACCCGCGCCCCGTCGCCGGCCAGCA
>NZ_BAABIL010000189.1:0-3114 GCF_039542765.1 Kineococcus glutinatus | reverse complement strand
TGCCCACCACGGTCCCCACGATGCCGGCGAGCTGCGAGCACGACTGCGTGCGCGACCTCGGCGTCACGACCGGTCTGCGCAGCGCCCGCATCTCCTACACGACGAACCCGGCGACCACGGCCGTCCTGGAGGTGCGGAAGTTCTGGGGCACCGGTGGCGGGACGGCGACCGCCACCACCCCGGCCACCGCGCGCACCCTGACGGTGGGCGGCCTCGACCCGGCCACGACCTACCAGTGGTTCCTCACGGCCACCGATGCGGCCGGGAGGTCGTGGGTGGAGAGCGGCTACCTCACCACGCGCTCCAAGAAGGTCCGGGTCGTGCTGGACGAGGTGAGGATCACCGACGACAGCGACGGCAGCGGCGCGGGCGAGATCTCCGCCCACGCGAAGATCGACGGGGTGGAGAGGGCGCGCGTCCTCGCGAACCGCTCGCTCTCCGACGGGCAGTCCGCCTCCCTGGGCGGCTTCGCGGTGGAGAACCTCGACAACGCCACGAACGGCAGCGCCGGCGTGTCCGTCCAGCTCGTCGACGACGACTGCGACGTGTTCTGCTCCGGGGTGCGCCAGCGGCCGCCGTTCACCGGCCCGATGTGGCCCATCGGCCAGATCTCCAACGACGACTACGACCTGTGGACCCTCACCTTCACAGCCGCCGCACCGGACGTGGCCGGCACCCACCACGGCCAGGCGAGCACCGGGTACGGCGCCTACGTCGGGTTCACCGTGAAGTACCACACCGAGGTGACGATCTCCTGAGCCGTCACCCCGCGCCGGCCCGCGGTCCGCGCGGGCCGGCGCGCCTCAGAGCTTGGTGACCGGGGCGTAGCGCAGCAGCAGGCGCTTGGTGCCCTCGGTGCGGAAGTCCACGTGCGCCACCGCCTTGTCCCCCTCGCCCTCCACCCGCACCACGGTGCCCATCCCGAAGGTGTCGTGGGTGACGCGGTCGCCGGCCTGCAGGCTGACGACCGCCCTGCCGCCGGTGGGGCGGGGGGCGGGGCCGAGCCGGGCCACCGCGGGGGCGGCGGTGCTGCGGACCACCGGCGCCTGGGTGCGCCGCCAGTCCACGAGGTGCTCGGGCACCTCGTCGAGGAACCGGCTGGCGGGGTTCTGCTGCGGGGCCCCCCACGCGCTGCGCACCGCGGCGCGGGTGATGTAGAGCCGCTGCCTGGCCCGGGTGAGGCCCACGTAGGCCAGGCGGCGCTCCTCGGCGAGCTGTTCGGGGTCCGACAGCGAGCGCAGGTGCGGGAAGACGCCGTCCTCCATGCCGGTGAGGAACACCACGGGGAACTCCAGCCCCTTGGCGGTGTGCAGGGTCATCAGCGTGACGACGCCCTGCTCGGCCTCCTCCGGGGTGGGGATCTGGTCGGAGTCGGCGACGAGGGAGACCTCCTCCAGGAAGTCCGCCAGCGTGCCGGAGGGGTTGGCGCCGGTGAACTCCTGCGCCACCGCGACGAGCTCGGCGAGGTTCTCCACCCGCGACTCGTCCTGCGGGTCGGAGCTGGCGCGCAGCTCGGCGAGGTAGCCGGTCTGCTCCAGCACCGCCTCCAGCACCTGCGCCGGGGGCGTGCCGGCGTCGACGAGGGTGCGCAGGTCGGAGATCGTCTGCGCGAAGCCCCGCACCGCGGTGAGGGAGCGCGTCGCGATGCCCGGCGCCTCCCCCGCCCGCTCCAGCGCCGCCCCGAACGAGATCCGCTCCCGCTCCGCCAGCGCCGCCACGCACGCCTCGGCGCGGTCCCCGATGCCGCGCTTGGGCACGTTGAGGATGCGGCGCAGGTTCACGGTGTCGTCGGGGTTGGCCAGCACCCGCAGGTAGGCCATCGCGTCCTTGACCTCGCGCCGCTCGTAGAAGCGGGTGCCACCGACGATCTTGTAGGGCAGGCCGGTGCGGACGAGCACCTCCTCCAGCGCCCGCGACTGCGCGTTCGTCCGGTAGAAGACGGCGACGTCGCCGTAGCGGACGCCGGCGGTGTCGTGCAGCCGGTCGACCTCCTCGGCGACGAACGAGGCCTCGTCGTGCTCGTCGTCGCCGACGTAGCCGACGATCCGCTCACCCTCCCCCGAGGCCGTCCAGAGGTTCTTCGCGCGCCGGTCGGGGTTCTGCCGGATGACCTCGTTGGCGGCGGTGAGGATCGTCTGGGTGGAGCGGTAGTTCTGCTCCAGCAGCACGGTGCGCGCGTCGGGGTAGTCCTGCTCGAACTCGGCGATGTTGCGGATGGTCGCGCCGCGGAAGGCGTAGATCGACTGGTCGGCGTCACCGACGACGGTGAGCTCGGCCGGCGGGACGCCGATGCGGGTGTCCTCCCGCACGACGGTGCCGTCGGCGGCGGTGCGCCCCGAGCGCGCGGCGGCCTCGGAGACGGAGCCGCCGACGAGCTCGCGGACGAGGACGTACTGGGCGTGGTTGGTGTCCTGGTACTCGTCGACGAGGACGTGGCGGAAGCGGCGGCGGTAGTGCTCGGCGACGTCGGGGAAGGCCTGCAGCATGGCGACGGTCGTCATGATGAGGTCGTCGAAGTCCAGGGCGTGCGCCTCGCGCAGCCGCTGCTGGTAGAGGGCGTAGGCGGCGGCGAGGGTGCGCTCGGTGGCGTTGCCGTCCTCCGAGGCCGCCCGTGCGGCGTACGCCTCGGGGTCGACGAGCTCGTTCTTGAGGTTGGACACCATCGCGGAGAAGGCGCGCGGCGGGTAGCGCTTGGGGTCCAGGTCGAGGTCGCGGCCGACGAGGGCCATCAGCCGCTGGCTGTCGGCGGCGTCGTAGATGGAGAACGTCGGGCGCAGCCCGACGGTGCGCGCCTCCCGGCGCAGGATGCGCACGCAGGCGGAGTGGAACGTCGAGACCCACATGCCGTTCGCGCCGTAGCCGACGACGTCACCGACGAGGGCCGCGACCCGCTCGCGCATCTCGGCGGCGGCCTTGTTGGTGAAGGTGATCGCCAGGATCTGCCCCGGCTGCACCCCGCGGGCGCTGATGAGGTGCGCGATGCGGTGGGTGAGCACCCGCGTCTTGCCCGAGCCGGCGCCGGCGACGATGAGCAGCGGGGAGCCGGCGTGCACGACCGCCCCGGCCACCCCCACGGCCCCGGCCACCCCCGGGGAGGCGACCACCCCGGGCGCG
>NZ_BAABIL010000188.1:0-12934 GCF_039542765.1 Kineococcus glutinatus | reverse complement strand
CCAACTACCTCGTGGCGGGGATGCTCGTGGAGGCGCTGACCTCCCGCACCTGGGCGCAGGAGGTCACCGACCGCATCGTGCGCCCGCTCCGGCTGCGCGCGACCTCGGTGCCCGGTGACGACCCGGCGCTGCCGCCGCCGCACGCCCACGGCTACGCCCGCATCGGCGGCCAGGTCGTGAACGTCACCCGCTACGACACGAGCGCGGCCGGGGCGGCCGGTGCGATCACCTCGACGACGGCCGACCTGGACCGGTTCCTCGACGCCCTGCTCGACGGCAGGCTGCTGCCGCCCGCGCAGCTGGCGCAGATGCAGCGCCTGACGGCGGCGTCCCCGGGGTACGGGCTGGGGTTGATGCGGGTGGAGCTGCCCTGCGGTGAGGTGGTGTGGGGCCACGACGGCGGGATCCACGGGTACGCCAGCCTGGCGCTGAGCACGCCGGACACCCGGGAGCGGCTGGTGCTGTCGATGAGCACGGCCCCCGACCCGGGGGAGCTGCGCGGGTACGCCGAGCTGGTGGGGGAGGCCTTCTGCGACTGACGCCGGGGCCCGTGCGGGTCGTCGTCACCGGCGGATGTTGACGATCCTGTGAACGGTTCCTACGGTCGGGTGGACCCGACGAGGAGCCAGCATGAGCAGCAGCGCGACAGGTACGGCCGGCGGCCAGCAGGCGGCGCGGTCGTACCTGCGCGAGGCGATCACCCGCGGCGAGCTGGCCCCCGGCCACCGCCTCGTGGAGACCGACCTCGTGGACCTCATCGGCGTCTCCCGGGGCGCGGTGCGCCTGGCCCTCGACGCGCTCACCGCCGAGGGGCTCGTCGAGCGGGTGCCCCACCGCGGGGCCCGGGTGCGCCGGGTGTCGACGGCCGAGGCCGTGGCGATCACCGAGTGCCGGATGGCGCTGGAGGGGCTGCTGGCCGCCAGGGCCGCCCAGCGCGCCGGGGACGAGCAGGTCGCGGCCCTGCGGGAGCAGCTGGAGCGGATGCGCCGGGCGGTGGCGGCCGGGGAGCTGATGCGGTACTCGGACCTCGTCCAGGAGCTGTACGAGCTGATCCGGGCCTGCGCCGCGCAGCCGGTGGCCGGTGCGCTCGTGGAGCGGCTGCGGGCGCAGATCGTGCGCCACCAGTTCCGGCTGTCGCTGCGCCCGGGGCGGCCGCAGGTCTCCCTCGCCGGCCTCACCGCGGTCGTCGAGGCGATCGCGGAGCGCAACCCGGACGCCGCCGAGGCCGCCGTCCGGGCGCACCTGGCGGGTGTCGCCGCCGCGCTGCGCGAGCCGAACGGGTGATGTCGGCGGGATCGTCAACAATCTTCTCGACAGTCCTTGCGGCCCCCCTCGAGGCGGAGCTACGGTCGCAGGCACAGGGCGAGACCTCACGTGCTCACCGGTCGAGGGGCACGGGCGCCCGTCGGCCACGAGGTGACCACGTCGAGCGGCGTCTCCCCTCCCGACCTCGAGGAGCTCGCCGATGAGCATCGACGCGCGCACCGCGCGCCCGGCGCCGGCCCCCGTGCGCAGAGCGCGGGGACTGCCGGACTGGTCGCCGGGGGTGCTCGGCCTGGTGGGGTTCGCGCTGGTCCTGGAACTGCTGCCGCGGACCGGGCTGGTCGCCGAGCGCTTCTTCCCGCCGTTCAGCGCGATGGTCACCGCCCTGGTCCGGGCCATGGGCACCGCGGAGTTCTGGGACGCGACGGGGCAGACCGTGCGGGCGTGGGCCACCGGCCTGGCGATCGCCGTGGCGCTGGGGATCGGGCTGGGCCTGCTGCTGGGCAGCGTCGAGGTCGTCCGCCGCGCCACCGCCTCCACGGTCGAGTTCCTCCGGCCGGTGCCCTCGGTGGCGCTCATCCCGCTGGCCGTCCTGGTGTTCGGCACCACGAGCATCCGCTCCACGCTGCTGCTCGTCGTCTACGCCTCCTTCTGGCAGATCCTCATCCAGGTGGTCTACGGCGTGCAGGACGTCGACCCGGTGGCGCGCGAGACCGCGCGCTCCTACCAGCTCGGCCGCTGGGCCCGGGTGCGCCACGTGGTCTGGCCGACCGCGCTGCCGTACGTGCTCACCGGGGTGCGCCTGGGTGCGGCGGTCGCCCTCATCCTCGCCGTCACCGCCGGCCTGGTCGGCATCGGCCACGGGCTCGGCTGGCTGATCGGCAGCGCGCAGTCGGGCAACGACGTGCCGCTGGTGTACGGGCTCGTGCTCTTCACCGGCCTGCTCGGCGTCCTCATCAACCTGCTGGCCCGTGCGCTGGAACGGCGGGCGCTCCCGTGGCACTCGTCGGTCCGCGCGGACATCGGAGGCTGACGTGCACCGGTTCCTGCGCGCCGGGCGCGCGCTCGTCCTCGCCCTCGCCCTGCCGGTCGTGCTGGTCGCCGCGTGGTGGTCGTGGTCGGCGCACAGCGGCAGCTACTACTTCCCGCCGCTGTCGACCATCCTGTCGACCTTCGGCTCCACGTGGTTCTCCGACCGCCTCGGCGCCGACGTGCTGCCGAGCGTCACCCGCCTGGTGGTCGGCTACCTGCTCGCCGTCGTGCTCGGCGTCGGGCTCGGCGTCCTGCTCGGGACCAACCGGCTGCTGCGCCGGACCGCCGAGCCGGTGCTGGAGTTCTTCCGGGCCATCCCGCCCCCGGTCCTCATCCCGGTGCTCTTCCTGTTCGCCGGCATCGGTGACACGGCCAAGGTCGTCGTCATCGTCTCCGGTGCGGTCTGGCCCGTCCTGCTCAACGCGGTCGAGGGCGTGCGCGCGGTGGACGAGGTCCTGTCGGACACCTCGCGGTCCTACGGGATCACCGGGTGGGCGCGGCTGCGGCACCTCGTGCTGCCCGCGGCGAGCCCCCAGATCGTCGCCGGCATGCGCCAGGCCCTGTCGATCTCGATCATCCTGATGGTCATCAGCGAGATGTTCGCCAGCTCCAACGGCCTGGGCTTCGCCATCATCCAGTTCCAGCGCAGCTTCGCGATCCCCGACATGTGGAGCGGCATCATCCTGCTGGGCCTGCTCGGGTTCGCGTTCTCCCTGCTGTTCCAGCTCTTCGAGCGGCGCAGCCTCCGCTGGTACCACGGCCTGCGCCGTTCGCAACGAGGGGACTAGGAATGTCCGATCTGCCCACCACCGACCAGCACCGCGAGCGCGACGTGCTGCTCGACGTCCGGGGCGTCCGGAAGATCTACAGCGGTCACGGCCGCACGGTGGAGGCCGTGCGCGACCTGACCTTCTCGGTGGGGCGCGGTGAGCTGGTGTGCATCGTCGGCCCCTCCGGGGCGGGCAAGACCACGCTGCTCAAGTGCATCGCCGGCCTGCTGGAGCCGACGTCGGGCCAGGTGGTGCTCGACGGCCGCGCGGTGACGCGGCCCCCGGAGTCCATGGCCGTGGTGTTCCAGGAGTACGGCCGCAGCCTCTACGCCTGGAAGACCGTCGAGCAGAACGTCGAGCTACCGCTGCGGCACAAGGTGAAGGACGGCCGGCGCCGCCGGGAGCTGGTGCACGAGGCGCTGGCGGCCGTGGGCCTGGCCGACGCGCACGCCGCCTACCCGTGGCAGCTGTCCGGCGGCATGCAGCAGCGGGTCGCCATCGCCCGCGCGGTGGCCTACCAGCCGCAGGTGCTGCTCATGGACGAGCCGTTCGCCGCGGTGGACGCCCAGACCCGGGCGGACCTGGAGGACCTGGTGCGCTCCCTCTGGCGGCAGCTGGGGGTGACCGTCCTCTTCGTCACCCACGACATCGACGAGTCGGTGTACCTGGGGCAGCGGGTGCTCATCCTGTCCTCCTCCCCGACGGTCGTCATGGAGGACCTGACCATCGACCTGCCGGGGGAGCGCACCCAGCTGGAGACGCGGTCGAGCCGGCGCTTCGCCGAGCTGCGCCACCACGTCTACGAGCAGATCCAGCTCGCCAAGCACCGGCGGGGTTCGGACGCGCCCGCGACACCGCCGTCCTCGGCAGGCGCCCCGCAGGCGTCGCGCGCCGAGGCCCGCTAGGCGCCACCGCCCCCGACCGCACCACCACCCCATCGAGCGAAGGAGCTCCCATGCGTCGCCTGACGCCCATCGCCGCATTCCCGCTGGTCGTCCTGCTCGCCGCCTGCGGGTCGTCCGACCCCGGCTCGACGGCCTCCGGGTCCGACGGCCCCGTCCCGGTGACGGTCGCGGTCATCCCGATCGTCGACGTCGCGCCGATCTACCTCGGCGAGCAGCAGGGGTTCTTCGAGGAGCACGGCATCGACCTGACGCTGGAGCAGCAGTCCGGCGGTGCGGCGGCCGTGCCCGGCGTGGTCGCCGGCGACTTCCAGTTCGCCTTCGGCAACGTCTCCTCCGTGGTCCTCGCCGGTGCGCAGGACCTGCCGCTGCGGATGGTCGCCGAGGGCGCCTCGTCCACGGGCGACCCGAGCACCGACTTCGGCGGCGTCGTCGTGGCCGCCGACAGCCCCATCACCTCGCCGGCGGACCTGGCGGGCAAGACGGTGGCCATCAACAACCTGAAGAACATCAACGAGATCACGGTCCGGGCCATGGTGGAGAAGGCCGGCGGGGACCCGGCGTCGGTGAAGTTCGTGGAGCTCGGCTTCCCCGACATGCCCGCGGCGATCGCCGGCGGCAAGGTGGACGCCGCGCAGGTGGTCGAGCCGTTCCTGACCGCCACGACCAGCCAGGGTGACCGGCTGCTGGGCGACAACTACACCGACGCGGTGGACGACCTCACGGTCGCCGCGTACTTCACCAGCGAGCAGTACCTCGCGGAGAACGCCGACGTGGTCGACGACTTCCGCGCCGCGATCGAGGAGTCGCTGCAGTACGCGCAGGAGCACCCGGACGAGGTCCGGGCGATCGTCCCGACCTACACCAAGATCACCGCGGAGGTCGCGCAGCAGATCAAGCTGCCGGCGTGGCCGCAGGAGATCAACGTCGACTCGGTGCAGGCCGTCGCGGAGCTGATGCAGAAGTACGGCATCACGAGCGAGGCGGTCGACGTCGAGGAGCTGCTGGCGACCAGCTGAGGTGCCCGGGGGCCGGTGACGCCGGCCCCCGCCACCCACCACCCCGCCACCTCGCCACCGTGACGTCTCCGGTGGCGAGGTGGCGGGGTGCGCTGCGCAGGGACACCCCGTGTCGGCGTCGTCGACGCTGCGTCAGGCGACTGGGCCGGACGGGCGGGTGGGCGGCGTGCGGGATCGTTCCGGCACGCGCGGGTGCCGGTACGCATCTCCCGCAACCGTCTCCGTCCCCCTACCCTGACGCCCGTGCGGGCACCGGCCGGAAAAACCGTGAGAGCGCGCTCACGGCTGCGCCTGGCGTGCCTGACGAGCAGCCTGCAGACCTGTCACCAGGAGTCCTGGCTGGGCGTCGTCGAGGAGGCCGCCCGCCTCGACGTGGACCTGCTCACCGTCGTCGGCCGCGAGTTCGGCGACCCCCGCGGCCTCGCCGCGCAGGCCAACGTCGTCTACGACCTGCTCGACCCCGCGGCCTTCGACGGCTTCCTCGTCTGGACGACCAAGCTCGGCCTGCACGGCGGCGGGCACGGGCTGGCCGCGCTGGCCGCCCGCCTCGCCGGGCGCCCCGTCGTCAGCGGCGAGGCCTCCCTCGGCGACGCCCCCCGGGTGTCCTTCGGCGAGGAGACCGGCAGCGCCGAGCTGGTCCGCCACCTCGTCGGGGTCCACGGCAAGCGGCGCGTGGCGTACCTGCGCGGCCCCGCCACCCACCTCGGCGGCCGGCTCCGGCTGCGCGGCTACCTGCAGGCGCTGCGGGAGGCGGGGATCGAGCCGGACCCGGCGCTCGTCAGCCCGCCGCTGGGCTCCTTCCACCCCCTCGACGCCGGCATGGACGTCGTCGTGCGCATGCTGACCTCCGGGCGGCCCCCGGACGCCGTGGTGGCCGCCAACGACGGCCTCGCGGTCGGGGTCGTCTCCGCCTGCCTGCGGCTGGGGCTGCGGGTCCCGGAGGACGTCGCGGTCGTCGGGTTCGACGACTACACCACCCTGGAGCACTTCGACATCGGCGCCACCGACGGCGCCGGCGACGGCGCCGGCACCCTCCACGTCGGTGCGGCCAGCCTGGCGCTGACCACCGTCCGGGTGCCGTTCCGCGCCGTGGGGGAACGGGCCGTGCGCACCCTCGTCGACCTCGTCGCCGGCCGGGCGGTGCCCTCGGAGGCGCTGCTGCCCTGCGAGCTCGTCGTGCGCCGCTCCTGCGGCTGCCCACCGGTCGTGCCCCAGCTGACCACCGCCGACGACGAGACCGTCGCCGCCGCGCTGCGCGCCACCACCGGGCGCAAGCACGTCGCCCCCGACGAGGCGGACTGGGCCAAGGACCTCGTCGCCGGGCTGCGCGCCGCGGTCGCCGACGAGGGCCGGCACCTGCTCGCCGTCGCCGAGCGGCTGTTCCGCTACAGCATCAACCTCGGCGAGGGCCTCGACCCCTGGGGGGAGGTGCTGGGGGTGCTGCGCTCGGCCGCGCAGGACGACGGGGCCGCCGCCCGCGCCGTCGTCGACGTCGAGCAGTGCTGGCTGTACCTGCGCCGCCTCGTCGAGCGGCAGGCCGACGTCGTGCGCGACGTCGGCCAGGAGCTGCTGTCCGCCAGCGCCCAGCAGCGCTGCCTGCCCGCGCTCGTGGAGCAGCTGCCGCGCCTGGGCATCGACACCTGCTACGTCGCCGCCTACGGCGATCCGGGCGGCCCGCCCGGCGCGTGGGAACCCGGCCGGCTGCCCGCCGCCGGGGCACGGCTGCTGCTGGCCCACGAGCGCGGCCGCACCGCACCCGCCGGGCCCGCCGACGCGGGCTTCCCCGCCGCGGAGCTGCTGCCCCCCGGGCGGTGGGAGGGGCTGGCCGGCCGCAGCGCCGTGCTGCTGCCGCTGCACGTGACGGACCGGCACCTCGGCTACGTCGTGCTCGCGCTCGGGCCGCGCTCGGGCGCGGTCTACGAGTCCGTGGCGCACCAGCTCGCCACCGGCCTGCACACCAGCCTGCTGCTGGAGGAGCAAGAGCGGGCCCGCGACGACCTGGAGCGGCGGGTGGCCGAGCGCACCGCGGAACTGGCCCGCGCCAACGGTGAACTGCTCGCGCAGGTCGCCGAGCGGGTGCGCGCCGAGCAGGCGCTGGCGCACCAGGCGACGCACGACACCCTCACCGAGCTGCCCAACCGGCGGCTGCTGCACGAGCAGCTCGGCATCGCCGCGGCGCGCCCGGGCCGGCGCGGCCGGTCGGTCGCGGTGCTGTTCTGCGACCTGGACAACTTCAAGTGGATCAACGACCACCTCGGGCACGCCGCCGGCGACGACCTGCTGCGGTTGTTCGCGCAGCAGCTGCGCCGCGCCACCGGCCCCCACGACGTCATCGCCCGCTTCGGTGGCGACGAGTTCGTCGTCGTGGCCTCCGACCTGGCGGGCCCGGCCGAGGTCGCCCGCCTCGCCGAGCGGGTGCTCGCCGGCTGCGTGGGCACCTACCGCATCAAGGGCCGGGACGTGTTCGTCAACGTCTCCATCGGCGCCACCGTCGCCGTCGCGGGGGAGACCTCCGCCGACCAGCTGCTCAGCGAGGCCGACTCCGCGCTGCACCTGGCCAAGCGCCGCGGCCGCGGCGTGGTGGCGATGTTCGACTCCAGCCTGCAGGACGAGATCGGCCGCCGCGTCGCCGTGGAGAGCGGCCTGCACGACGCGCTGCGCCACGACGCCCTGGAACTGCTCTACCAGCCCAAGATCGACCTCGGCACCGGCCGCACGGTGGCGGTGGAGGCGCTGCTGCGCTGGCGGCACCCCTCGCGCGGGCTGGTGGCGCCGGCGGACTTCCTCGACATCGCCGAGGAGTCCGGGCTCGTCGTCGACATCGGCACCTGGGTGCTGCGCCGGGCGTGCCGGGAGGCCCGGCAGTGGCAGCGCGCCGGCGCGGGCGGCCCCGTGGTGCAGGTGAACCTCGCCGCCCGGCAGCTGTCCGACCCCCGGCTGCTGGAACACGTCGACGCCGCCCTCGACGACAGCGGCCTGGACCCGCGCCTGCTCGGCGTGGAGGTCACCGAGAGCCGGCTGCTGGCGGACGTGGCCCGCACCGGCACCGTGCTGGCCGACCTCGCCGACCGCGGCGTCCACGTCTCCCTCGACGACTTCGGCACCGGGTACTCCTCGCTGAGCTGGCTGCAGCAGCTGCCCGTCCACGAGGTGAAGCTGGACCGCAGCTTCATCGCCGACATCGTCGCCAACGAGCACGACCAGCGGATCGTGCGCTCCGTCATCGACCTCGCGCACGTGCTCGACCTCGTCGTCGTCGGCGAGGGCATCGAGACGCCGGCGCAGCGGCACCTGCTCGCCTCGGCGGGCTGCGACTTCGGGCAGGGTTTCCACCTCGGCCGGCCGGTGCCGCGCGCCGTGCTGCAGGAACGGCTCCTCGCGGGGCGCTGAGGCCGCGGCCCCGGCGCCCCGCGCGGCCTCAGCTCCGCACGGCCGGGTCCGGGGCCGCCGCGGCTTCCAGCCGCGCCCGCCGGGTGCGGGGCCCGAACACCGCCAGCGTCAGCGCCCCCACCACCCAGGTGCCGGCGATGAAGTAGAAGACGCTCTCGTAGCCGCTGCGGGTGTAGAGGGCCGCGATGACGAGCGGGCCGACGGCGTTGGACAGCCGTCCCAGGCCGTAGGACATGCCGGTGCCCAGGGAGCGACCGCGCGTGTCGAACAGCTCGGGGGAGTAGGCGTAGGCCAGGGCGGTGTAGCCGCGCTCGAAGAGGTTCACCAGGAAGCCGAACACGACGATGAGCACCGGGTTGAACGTCAGGCCGTAGAGCAGGCCGCAGATCGCGATGGTCGTGCCGAAGGCGACCAGGCACCACTTGCGCTCGAAGCGGTCGGTGACCAGCGAGGCGAGGAAGGAACCCAGCGGTGCGCCGACGGTGGTCAGCGCGACGTAGAAGATGGACTTCTCGACGCTGAGGCCCTCCTGCGCCAGCAGGGTGGGGGCCCAGCTGGAGTAGCCGAAGAACCCGATGGTCTGCGTCACCCACAGCACCGTGAGCAGCGCGGTCGGGGCGAGGTAGCGGCGCTGCAGCAGCAGGCTCAGCGGCGCCTTCGCGTGCGGCGCGGTGGCGACGGGCGGTGCCGGGGCGGGCAGCGGGCCCTTCTCGGCCTCGACCTGCGCCTCGATCCGGCTCAGCACCGCGTCGGCCTCCGCGTAGCGGCCCTTGTTCTCGTACCAGCGGGGGGACTCCTGCAGGTGGCGGGTGAAGAGGACGAACAGCACCCCGAGGGAACCCCACAGGTACACCAGCCGCCACGACCAGTCCGAGATCGGCACGACCGCGCTCGCGATGAGGTTCGTGACCGGGGTGCCGCAGATGCCGATGACGATGGCGTACGCCTGGTACTTGCCGCGCACGGCCGCCGGGTACAGCTCGTTGACGTAGATGACCGCCACGACGGTCATGGCGGACAGCCCCGCCGAGGTGAGGACGCGGAAGACGCCCAGGGAGACGACGTCCCAGGAGAACACGGCCGCGAACGAGAAGACGGCGAACCACAGCGTGGTGGCGGTCAGCGCCCGCTTGCGGCCCCAGCGGTCGGCGAGGCCGCTGGCGACGAGGGAGCCGAAGAACATGCCGACGAACGACAGCGACGTGACGTAGGCGATCTGGCTGACCGTCACGCCCCACAGGTCGACCAGCTTGGGGACGGTGGTGGCGAACGTGTTGATGTCGGCGAACTCGAAGAAATACGCGAAGGAGACGGCCACCAGGGTGACCTTGTGGAACCGGGAGACCGGCAGGCGGTCGATCCGGTTGGCGGCGTTGGAGTGCTGCACGGGCAAACCCCTCGGGGATCGTGGGTGCGGGACGCGCGCGGCCGGCCGGCTCAGGCGTCCTCGCCGGGCCAGTAGAGCCGCATCGGGTTGGCCACCAGCAGCGCGTGCTGCTGCTCGGCGGTGACGGCCACGTGCGGCACGTGGTCGACCAGGAGGCCGTCGTCGGGCACGTGGTCGGTGAGGTTGGGGTGGGGCCAGTCGGTGCCCCAGAGCACCCGGTCGCCGAACTCCTCGACGACGCGGCGGGCGAAGGGCACGACGTCGGTGTACGCGTGCCGCTCGCCGTCCAGGGCGGGTGGTCCCGCGACGCTGAGCCGCTCCGGGCAGCTCACCTTGACCCACACGTCGTGGCGGTCCACGAACCGCAGGAACCGGCCGAACCCCGGCCCGCCGACCGGCTGGGTCACGTCGGGGCGGCCCATGTGGTCCACGACCAGCGGCACGGGCAGGGCGCCGAGGAACCCCTCCAGGCCGGGCAGGTCGGATTCCTCGAAGTAGACGACGACGTGCCAGCCCAGGGGGGCGATGCGCCGGGCGATGGTGGCCAGCTCGTCCTGCGGCGAGGTGTCGACCAGGCGCTTGAGGAAGTTGAACCGCACGCCGCGCACGCCCGCCGCGTCCAGCTCGCGCAGCTCGGCGTCGGTGACGTCCGGGCGCACCGTGGCGATGCCGCGCGCCCGGCCGCCGGCGGCCCGGACGGCGTCGACCATCGCGCTGTTGTCCGCGCCGTGGCAGGTGGCCTGCACGATCACGTTGCGGCTGACGCCGAGGTGGTCCCGCAGCGCGAACAGCTGCGCCTTGCCCGCATCGCACGGGGTGTACTTGCGCTCGGGGGCGTAGGGGAACTCGTCCCCGGGGCCGAAGACGTGGCAGTGGGCGTCCACGCTGCCCGGTGGGAGCGCGAAGCGGGGTCTCGCCGGGTCGGGGTGCCAGTCCAGCCAGCCCGGGGTCTTGGCGAACGCGGTGCTCACGGGTGCTCCCGTCGTTGGGGCCTCGGTCCGCACCACCGTAGTCGTCGACACGATTGTTCACAATATGTTCGGGTGTCGCGGCCCCGGTACCCGCGACCGAGCTTCGCGCGGCGGGCGCGACTACCGTGCGCGGGGTGAGGCCGTTCCTGCTCCTCGCCACCCGCGCCGACGACGACGTCGCCGACGCCGAGCACGCCGCGGTGCTGCGCTACGGCGGGCTGCGGCCCGGGGAGCTGGTCCGCGTCCGCCTGGAGCGCGAGCCGATGCCCGAGGTCGACCTCGACGCCCTGTCCGGCGTCGTCGTCGGCGGCAGCCCCTTCTGCACCTCCGACCCGGAGGAGACCAAGTCCGACGTGCAGCGCCGCGTCGAGCGGGAGCTGGCCGCGCTGCTGGACCGCGTCGTCGCCGCCGACGCCCCTTTCCTCGGCGCCTGCTACGGCATCGGCACCCTCGGTGTGCACCAGGGCGGCGTCGTGGACCGCACCCACGCCGAGCCCATCGCCGCGGTGCCCGTCACCCTCACCGCCGCCGGCCGCGCCGACCCCCTCCTCGGTGCCCTGCCCGACGTGTTCGACGCCTTCGTCGGGCACAAGGAGGCGTTGCGGGTCCCGCCGCCGCACGCGGTGGTGTTGGCCTCATCGCCCGCCTGCCCCGTCCAGGCGTTCCGGGTGGGGCGCAACTGCTACGCGACGCAGTTCCACCCCGAGCTGGACGTCGAGGGGATCCTCGGGCGCGTCCGCGTCTACCGGCGGGCCGGGTACTTCCCGCCGGAGGAGTACGAGGAGGTCGTCGCGCGGCTGCGCCGCGCCCGGGTCGAGGTGCCGCCGCTGCTGCTGCGGGGGTTCGTCGAGCGCTACCGGCGCTGACGGGCGGTGGGCCGGTCAGGCCCGCTGCCGGAGCCGTCGCGCCTGCGCGGCCAGGTCCACCGCCGCCTCCGCCCAGGTGGGGTGCGCGAACGCGAAACCCGCCTCCAGCAGCCGGCCGGGGACCACCCGGCGGCTCTTCAGCAGCAGTTCGGTGTCGGTGCGCAGCGCGAACGCCCCGACCTCGGCCATCAGCCGCGTGGCGGGCAGGCCGAGGCGCCGCCCCCACGCGCGGCGCAGCGACCGCATCAGCTCCCGCTGCGGCACCGGGTCGGGGGCGGCGACGATGAACGGCCCGTCGAGGTCGTCCCGCTCCAGCAGGAACTCCACGACCCGCACGAAGTCCTCGCCGTGGATCCAGGAGACGTGCTGCCCGCCGCCGGCCACGGGCCCGCCCAGGCCGAGCCGGGCCATCCCCGACAGGTAGTCGAAGACCCCGCCGCGGTCGGGGGTCATCACCATCGCGGTGCGCAGCGCGACGCGGCGGGTGGTGGGGACGTCGGCCTCGGCCTGCGCCCGCTCCCAGCGGCGGGCGATGCGGACGCTGTACTCCCAGTACAGCGGCACGCCCGGTTCCTCACCCCCCAGGACGCCGTTCGCCTCGTCGTGGGGCAGGTCGTCGCCGCGGCTGCGGGCGTCGGCGTAGATGGTGGCGGTGCTCATCTGCAGCCACACCCGCGGCGGCCGCGCGGCCCGGGCGATCGCCGCGCCCACCGCGCGGGTGGAGTCGACGCGGGAGTCCATCATCTGGCGCAGGTTCGCGTCGGTGTAGCGGCAGCTGACCGTGCGGCCGGCCAGGTTCACGACCGCGTCGGCGCCGTCGACCTCGGCCCCCCACGGCCCGGGGGTCCGGCCGTCCCAGACGACGTGCCGGACACCGTCCTCCAGCCGCTGCGGCCGGCGGCTCAGGACCGTGACCTCGTCGCCGCGCGCCGCCAGCGCCCGCCGCAGCACGCCACCGACCTGGCCGGTCCCCCCGGGGATCACGATCCTCATCCGCGGAGCGTAGGGCCCCGCCTCCGGCGGCCGGGTGTCCGGCACAGTGCCCCCGTGCCCGTCGCGCTGGAGCTCGACCTGCCCTTCCGCCCGCCGCTGCTGCCCGACAGCCTCTTCGGGCACCTGGCGGCCACCGCGGTGCCCGGCGTGGAGGAGTGGCGCGACGGCGCCTACCGCCGCACGCTGCGCCTGCCCGGCGGACCGGGGATCGTCACGCTGCGCCCCGGGCCGGGAGCGGTCGGCTGCCGGCTGCTGCTCACCGACGCCCGCGACGCCGACGCCGCCGTGGCGCGCTGCCGCTTCCTGCTCGACCTGGACACCGACCCCGCCGCCGTCGTCGC
>NZ_BAABIL010000187.1:0-9997 GCF_039542765.1 Kineococcus glutinatus | reverse complement strand
GGCCCCACTCTGCGGGGCGAGGGCACCGGCTGCCACCGGACGCCGCACCCGCCGTCCGCCAGGTGCCCCGCGCCGGGTCGCGCCCGCCCGATCGCGAGGGCGGGCGCGGGGCGCGCTCAGGCGGCCGCGGCCTGCTCCAGGAACCGGCGCAGCTCCCCGACGTCCCGGAAGGAGGCGAGCTGGTCGTCGCTGAACCGCACGTCGAACTCCTGCTCCAGCGTGAACATGATGTTGATGTGCGCCAGCGAGTCCCACCCGGGCACGTCGGCCGCCGTCATCTCGTCGCGCAGGACGAGCTCGTCGTCGCCGAGCACCTCGCGGACGACCTCCTGCATGCGCTGCTGCGTGCTCACCGGACCCCCTCCTGGACCACGTCCACGGCTCGTCCCCCCACCTTCCCCATCCCGTGCGCGGACGTCCCGCGCACATCCGCCACCCGCTCGCGGGCGATCGCGCCCGGCGCCGGGAGGTCCGCCGGCAGCCGCAGCTCCCAGCGGGTCGTGCCGTCCTCGTCACCGCTCGTCCGGGTGAACCCGAGCCGGGCGTACAGGTCCGCCACCTGGGAGTTCTTCGCGGACGGCACGTAGGTGCCCGTGATGCGCGCGCAACCGAGCGCGGTGGCCCGCGCCACGAGCTCGCGCAGCATCTCCTCCTCCAGGGTGCGGCCGATGACGCGGCAGCTGAGCAGCCACGTGTCGACGTCCAGGGCGTCGCCGTCGGAGCGGGCCAGCAGGACGCCCACGACGCCGTGGTCGGCGAAGCGGTCCCGCAGCCGCACCACCTGCGCCGTCCACGCCTCGTCCGCCGCCAGCGCCTCGACCTCGGCCTGGCCGCGGCGGCGGGTCGTGAGGTTGAACTGGTTCGTCTTGCCGATGAGCTGCGCCACCCGCGCGACGTTCGCCGGCCCCAGGTCGCCGAAGGTGGCGCGCATGTCCAGGCTCGCGAGGAACCCCTCCAGCGAGCCGGCCTCCGCCTGCAGCGCGGCCGTCTCGGCGCGGGCGCGGTACTGCGCGGTGCGGGCGGCGTCGTCGTCGGTCAGCGCGGCCGTCTCGAACCACGGGTACTCCGCCAGCGCGCGGACGTAGCCCGCGGGGTCGGGGGGCAGCGGCACGACGTCCACCTCGGGGGTGAGCTGGCGCACGGCCTCGCGCTCGGCGGGGTTGTCGTCGACGAACACCAGGGAGTCCAGCCCGATGCCGAGGCCGGCGGCGATGCGGCGCAGCGCGGCGGGTTTGTCCGCCCAGCCGGCCTCCACCACCGCGAGGTCGTCCAGCCGCACCAGCATGTCGGTGTTCTGCTCGAACACCTCCTGCACGTCGGCGGGGTCGTTCTTCGTGCAGACCGCGAGCACGACGCCCTTGTCCTTCAGCTGCAGGACGTAGCGCTGGAACGCGCTGTACGCCTCCCCGACGGGGCCGCCGCCGACGGCGACGCCGTGCGGGCCGACCTCGCCGAGCACCCCGCCCCACAGCGTGCCGTCCAGGTCGAGGACGAGGCACTTGCGCGCCAGGCCGAGGCCGCCGGTGACGACCGCGGCGGTGTGCCGGGCCAGCAGCGGGACGCAGCCCAGGCCCACCGCCTGCTTGGCGAGGTGGAGGTAGCGGGCGTCGAACCAGGCGCGCTTGCCCGCCAGGCCGGCGAGGCGCTCGCAGTCGACGACGCCGACGCCCGCGGCGGCCGCCGCCTCCCCGAGGCGGACGTTGAGCAGCTCGAGCATGGCGTAGCGGGAGCCGGGGGTGCGGGCGGCGAGGTGGCCGAGGGCGACCTCGGGCGGGATGGCGATGGTGTGCTGCACCACGCGGGCGCCGAAGCGCTCCTGCAGCTGCCGCCACAGGCCCGTCCAGCGGGCCAGCTCCGCCTCGACGGCCGCCGCGGGGTCGTCGGTGCGCTCGGGCAGCGCCACCTCGCCCTCGTGGACGGCGAGGACGACGACCTCGGGGGCGAAGGCGTGCAGCGCGCTGGAGGGGTCGAGGACCTCCGTGCGGTACTGCCCGTAGCCGGTCTCGCGGACCTCCAGCTCGGCGCCGGCGCGCAGGCCCGCGAGGGGCAGCAGCGCGGTGAGCTGCGCGGTGGTGTAGCTGCCGAGGACCGCGACGCGGGCGCGGCGGGCGGGTGCGGGCAGGGCGGCGCGGCAGCGCTGCACGATGCGCTGGGCGGTCGTCCAGCCGGCGAGGTCCTCCCCGGCGTCGGTGGCGGCGAACGCCCAGCGCACGGCGACGGCCGCGTCGCCGGCGGCCTCGTGGGCCCTGGCCAGCTCCAGGCAGGCGCGCAGCGAGGGGACGGGCTCGGCGGAGACGGCGGCCACCGCGGCGGCCAGCCGCTCGGCGACGGGCACCGCGCTCACGACACCTCCCCGCGGGAGGCGGGTACCGCGTCGGGCTGCGGCTTGAGGATGCGCGCCGGCGGGCTGAAGGCGGTGGCCCCCGCCGGCACGTCGACGGTGACGAGGGCGTGCGGGCCGACCTTGGCGCCGTCGCCGACCTCGATGGGTCCCAGCAGGGACGCGCCCGCGCCGATCTCGACACCCCGGCCGATGCGGGGCACGTCCTCGCGGGAGGAGTGCGTGCCGGTGAAGCCGATCGTCACGTTGTGCCGGATGACCGTGTCGTCGCCGACGACGCAGAAGGCGGGGATCTGCACGCCCTGGTGGTGGCCGATGCTCACCCGGCGGCCGATGACCGCCTCGTCGGCGATCTCGGTGCCGTAGACGCCGCGGATCAGCAGGTTGTTGAGCAGCCGGTGCACGACCTTGACGCCGGTGCGGGCGGCACCGGTGCGCGTCAGGCCCCAGTGGCCGACGCGGTGCACCCAAAGCGCGTGCAGGCCGGGCCTGGTGAGGTCGCGGTAGTGGGTCTCGTAGTCCTCGCGCAGCAGCCGGAGCAGGGGCGCGGTGGTGGCCGCCCCGCCGGAGCCGTGCCGGGCCGCCTCGCGCCGCCGGCGGGTCGGTGCCGCCCCCGCGGCCGGTGTCTGCTGCGCCGTGGTGTCGCTCATCGCGTCGTCCCCCCGTCGTGTCCGCGCCCGTGGCGGCAGACCGCCCGCGCGCTCCCCCTCAGCCGCGCACGGGCACAGCCGCCGGCGCCGGTGCGACCCGCGCGGTGCTGCGCGCCGAACGTACTGCAGCGGGGCGCTCGCGCCCCATGGCCGCCGCGTGAACCGCAGGTGTGGGGATCGGGGTGGCGTCGCGGTGCTGGGTGGGCTGCGGGCGCGCAGCGGCTGGTCATGGTGGTCCCCCCTCGGGCATGGTGGAGCAGCGGCCCGCTCCGCCGGCGCCGCCGACTCAACCCTAACGTTAGGGTAGGGATGCGCCCACCGAGTTTCCGCCGCGCCGCGGCCCACCGGGGCGCCGGCTGGAGGAGACCGTTGCCCACGAGCGCCACCGCGCCCGAACCCCCACGCCCGCCCGAGCGCACCACCCGGCCGGCACCGCGCCGCGGCCCGCGGCCGACACCCCGCACGCTGCGCACCGAGGTCCTCGCCGGACTCGTCGTCGCCCTCGCGCTCATCCCCGAGGCGATCTCCTTCGCGGTCATCGCCGGCGTCGACCCCCGCGTCGGCCTCTTCGCGTCGTTCACGATGGCCGTCACCACCGCCGTCGTCGGCGGCCGGCCCGCCATGATCAGCGCGGCGACGGGCGCGGTGGCCCTCGTCGTGGCCCCCCTCGTGCGCTCCCACGGCCTCGACCACCTGCTCGTCGCCGTCGTGCTCGGCGGCCTCGTGCAGATCGCGCTCGGCCTGCTGGGGGTGGCCCGCCTCATGCGCTTCATCCCCCGCAGCGTCATGGTCGGCTTCGTCAACGCCCTGGCGATCCTCGTCGCCACCGCCCAGCTGCCCCACCTCGTCGGCGTGCCGTGGGCCGTCTACCCCATCGTGGTCGCCGGCATCGCGATCATCCTGCTCGTCCCCCGCCTCACCACCGCCGTGCCCGCACCGCTCGTCGCGATCGCGGTGCTCGGCGCGCTCACCGCGGTGGCCCACGTCGACGTGCCCACCGTCGGGGACCAGGGCGCGCTGCCCCGCAGCCTGCCCTCCCCCGTCCTGCCCGACGTGCCCTGGACCCTGCAGACGCTGCAGGTGGTGGCCCCCTACGCCCTGGCCCTGGCCCTGGTCGGGCTCATGGAGTCCCTCATGACCGCCAAGCTCGTCGACGACATCACCGACACCGGCTCGGACAAGACGCGCGAGGCCGTCGGCCAGGGCGTCGCCAACGTCGTGACCGGGGCCTTCGGCGGCATGGGCGGCTGCGCCGTGATCGGCCAGACGATGATCAACGTGAAGGCCTCCGGCGCCCGCACCCGGCTGTCCACCCTGCTGTCCGGCGTCTTCCTCCTCGTGCTCGTCGTGCCCCTCGGCGACGTCGTGGCGGCCATCCCCATGGCCGCGCTCGTCGCCGTCATGGTCCTGGTCGCGGTCACCGCCTTCGACTGGCACTCGGTGCACCCCGCGACGCTGCGCCGGATGCCGCGCAGCGAGACCACCGTCATGGTCGTCACCGTCGCCGCCGTGCTGGCCACCCACAACCTCGCCATCGGCGTCGTGGCGGGGGTCCTCACCGCCTCCGTGCTCTTCGCCCGCCGCGTCGCCCACCTCGTCACGGTCAGCGCCACCACCGACGACACCGGCCGGCGGGTCTACACCGTGCACGGCGCGCTGTTCTTCGCCTCCAGCAACGACCTGGTCCACCAGTTCGACTACGCCGGCGACCCGGAGCACGTCGTCGTCGACCTGTCGCGCTCCCACGTCTGGGACGCATCGACGGTCGCGGCGCTCGACGCCGTCACCACCAGGTACGCCACCCGCGGCAAGACCGTGGAGATCGTCGGGCTCAACGCCGCGAGCGCGGCCATGCACGAACGCCTCGCCGGCCACCTCGGCGGCACGGGCTGAACCGGGCGCGCCGGCCGGCCGGGCCCGTCAGGGGCGCGGCTGCATCCAGCGCTCCGGACCGGAGGCCGCCCGCGCCGTCCGCGCCCGCACCGCCTGCTCGACCAGCAGCTCCGCCGCCACCCCCGCCGCCAGGTGCCGCACCCGCGGCGAGACCGGCCCCGGCGTGGAGTGCAGCTCCACCCCGGCCAGCCCCAGCCGCCGCTGCCAGGGCCCCTGCCGCAGCGCCAGGCTCTGCGCCCGCTCGTGCGGCACCACGTCCAGCCGCCGGTGCACCACCCCGCTGCGGGCCAGGAACGCCCGCTCGGTGATCCGGAAGCCGTGCCGCCGCCAGCCCAGCGGGTCCAGCAGGCGCGCCGCGCGGGGCGCCGGGGTGAAGCCGCCCTCGCCGCCCCGGCCGGTGAGCCCCGCGGAGACCACGTCGAAGGGGGCCTCGTCGGTGCCCAGGTCCGGCAGCACCACCGCCAGCACCGCGGCCAGGTCCTGCCGCGTGCCCACCGGCAGCACGCACGACGTGCCGCCCGCGTCCTCGGCGCCCGAGCCGGCCGTGCCCGCCACGTTGACGTGCAGCCGCCACCAGTCCGCCCGCCGCCACAGCAGCGGCTGGGAGACCCGCAGCGCCTGCACCCGCCCCGGCGGCACCGTCTGGGCGCGGTGCTCCAGCAGCCCCGAGCGCACCCGCAGCCCGTCGGGGGACTGCGCCACCGAGAAACCGAAACCGCGGGAGAAGCGCTGCCACACACCCGTGGCCAGACCGACGAAGACCGGCAGCGCCCCGACCAGCGGCGCGGTGCTGCGGGTCAGCACCACCGCGACGACCAGGCCGGCCAGCGCCAGCACCGCCGCGATCGTCAGCAGCGAGCACAGCACCGACAGCAGCAAACGCTGGACCGGCACCTCCACGACGCGGTGCTCCGGCGCCTCGGGCGCCTCCTCCCCCTCGGCGTAGCGCACGCCCGCGGCGGCGGCCAGCAGCGCGTTGCGCACCCGCTGCGCGTCCTCCTCCTTCAGGTAGGCCAGCTTCACCGCGCCGCCGCTGCTGCCCGCCACGTCCAGGCGCAGCTCGGCCAGGCCGAACAGCCGGCCCAGCAGCGGGCGCACCACGTCCACCGCCTGCAGCCGGTCCAGCTGGGCGCTGCGGTGCTGGCGGTAGAGCACCCCCGTCTCCAGGTGCACGGCGCGGGAGTCGATGCGGTAGCGGGTGCGCCGCCACGCCAGCAGGCTCCAGCCGGTGCTGAGCAGACCCAGGACGAGCAGACCGCCGAAGACGACGGCCAGCAGCACCCACGGGGACACCGACGGGTGCAGCAGGTGCTCGACGTTCTGGTGCACCAGCACCGCGAGCACCACCGCCAGCGCCTTCCAGCCGCGCAGCAGCGGGGTGACCGGGTGCAGCCGGCGCCAGCCCGCGTCCGCGAGCACCTCCCGCGCGCCGGGGTCCACCGAGGCCGCGTCGACCACCTCCAGCGCCGGGGCGGCGGCCTCGGGAGCCGGGTCGGCCGGCTGCTGCGTGCTCACAACCCCGCCAGCCTCGCCTCACCGCGCGCGGCCAGCCGGTCGCGCAACCGCGCCGCCTCCTGCGGCGGCAGGCCCGGGATCACCGCGTCCGTGGACGCCGAGGCGGTGTGCAGCTGCAGGGTGGCGATGCCGAAGCGGCGGTCCACCGGCCCGGCCTGCACGTCGACGAACTGCATCCGCCCGTACGGCACGACGACCAGCGTGCGGAAGAGCAGCCCGTGCCGCACGAGCAGGTCGTCGTCGCGCTCGGCGTAGCCCCAGGCCGGCACCTGCCGCCCGATGAGCCACCACTGCCAGGCCGCCGTCAGCGCGACGGCGAGCACACCGAGCCAGAACCACCCGCTGACCAGCACGGCGAGGACCGCCAGCCCCAGCAGCGGCACGACCTGCAGCCCCGTGCGCACCGCGCGCCGGGCGGTGACCAGGCGCGGCGACAGGCGCGTCCAGACCACCCCCGCCGGGTCGAACGGCTCGGCGGCTGCGGCAGGCCCGGCGGGTGTCACCCGCCCAGCCTGCCAGAGGGGGACCGCACCGCACGATCACCCGGCGCCACCACGGCGATCCGGCAGCGACCCCGGCGCGCCTGCGCGGCGGCCCGCCTCAGAGCAGACCCGCGGACTCCACGTACTCCTTGGCGACGTCCTCCGGCTTGCGGCGCTCGCCGTCCACCGCGACGTTCATCTCCGCCAGGTCCTCGGTGGTGAGGACGTCGGCGAGGGCGTCGAGCGCCTCGGCGATCTCCGGGTCCCCCGCCTGCTCGGTGTTGACGACCGGCACCAGGTTGTCCGCGGCCTGCAGGCCCTTGTCGTCCTCCAGCAGCACGAGGTCCTGCGCCGCCAGCGTGCCGTCGGTGGTGCCGGTCAGACCGAGCTGCGCGGTCCCCGCGACCACCTTCTGCTTCGCTGAGGCGCTGCCGTACGGGTCCCCCGTCACGTCGGCGACCTGCAGCCCGTACACCCGCTCCAGGCCCGGCTGGCAGAAGGTGTTCTCCACGCAGTCGTCACCGGCGGCCAGCACCACCGGCCGGCCGAGGGCTGCGAGCTGGCTCAGCGTCGTCACCCCGTTCTCCTCCGAGAACGCCTTCGTGACGTAGAAGCCGTTGGAGTTGCGCGCCTGGGCCGGCTCCAGCACGGTCAGGCCCCGCTGCTCGGCCAGCGGGCGCATCGCCGCGACCGTCGCGGCCGCCTCCGACGTCGCGATCGGCGCCGCGGCCTCGCCGTTGACCGTCTTGTTGAGGTACTCGGCCATGGACGCGGCGTACTCGGGCACCACGTCGACGTCACCGGACTCCAGCGCCGCCGCGTAGACCGCGCGCTCGCCGGCGGGCTTGATCGTCACCGTGTAGCCCTTGGCCCGCAGCAGCTCCGCGTACACGTTCTGCATGATCGACATCTCGCTCGCCGAGGAGCCGCCGACGACGAGCTCCCCCCCGCCCGACCCCGAGGGGGAACCGGACGAGGAGGTGGCCTCCCCGGAGACCTCCGAGGGGCTGGAGCAGGCCGCGGCCACCAGGACCAGGCCGGCCACGGCCGGGGTGAGCAGGGCACGTCGTCGCATGGATCGCACGAGGGGTACCGCCTTCTGTGTCCCGCGGGCGGGCTACCCCGCACCACGCGTGTCCGGCCGGCGGTGGGTCCGCGCCCGACCGCCGTCAGGGAGCAGTGAACCCCAGTGCGGCGACACCGTCCTCGGCGGGCGGTGCCCCGGCGCGCCGCCGCGAACCGCGCCGGGCCCGGCCCACCCGGTCCAGCGACCGCTGCAGCAGCACCAGCACGCCCTCCACCGCCAGCGCCAGCACCGCGATGAGCAGCGCGGCGCCCAGGTAGCGGCTCGGCGTGTACGTGACGAACCCCTCGCTGACGATGCGGCCCAGCCCCGGCCCGGCCACCAGGCCCGCCACCGACGCCGTCGCCACCGTCTGCAGCGCCGCCAGCCGCACCCCGGTGAGCAGCAGCGGCACCGCCAGCGGCAGCTCCACCCGCAGCACGAGCTGGCGCGCGCTCATCCCCATGCCCCGGGCGGCCTCCACGGTCGCGCGGTCCACCTCCCGCATCCCGGTGTGGGTGTTCGTCAGCAGCGGCGGCAGCGCGAACAGCGCCAGCGCCACCACGACCGAGACGTCCCCGGGCCCGAACGGCGCCGGCAGCATGAACAGCAGCGCGATGAGCGCCAGGATCGGCACCGCCCGGCCCACGTTGCCCACCGCCACCGCCAGGCCCCCGCCGCGGCCGGTGTGCCCCAGCAGCACGCCCAGCGGCACGGCGACGACGACGGCGACGGCGACGGCCACGCCGCTGAGCACCACGTGCTCCACCAGCCGCTGCCACAGCCCGCCCTCCCCCTGCCAGCTCGCCGGGTCCGACAGGTAGTCCGCGACGAGCTGCACCCAGCCCTGCTGGGCGGCCGCGGCCCTCACGCCGCCTCCTCCGCCGGCAGCAGCGGCTCGGGCGCCCGCGCCGCCCGCGCGCGCGGGCGGCGCACCAGCAGGCGCTGCAGGGCCAGCAGCAGCAGGTCCGCGACCACCGCGATGAGCACCACCAGGACCGCGGCGGTGAGGACCTGGGAGCGGAAGTTCGTCTGCTGGCCCTGGATGAGCAGGGTGCCCAGCCCGCCGAAGCCCACGATGCCCCCGATGGTCGTCATCGCGACGGTGGAGACCGTGGCGACCCGCAGGCCGGCCAGGATCGCGGGCACCGCCAGCGGCAGCTCCACCCGCAGCAGCAGCCGCGCCGGGCCGAAGCCCATGCCGCGGGCCGCGTCGACGACCTGGGCGGGCACCCCGTCCAGCCCGGTGACCGCGTTGCGCAGCAGCACCGCCACCGAGTACAGCGCCAGCGGGACCACCACCGTCCACGGCGTCAGCCCCGTGAAGGGCACCATGACGGGGATCAGGGCCAGCGACGGGATGGAGTACACCACCGTCGAGCCGCCCATCAGCAGGGCCTTCACCGGCCGCCACCGCCGCGCCAGCAGCGCCAGCGGCAGGGCCAGCACCAGGCCGGCGGCCACGCTGAGCAGCGTGATCCACACGTGCTCCCACGTCGCGGCCAGCAGCTCCGGGCGCCGGGAGGTGAGGTACTCCGGGCACAGCCAGTCGTTGCGGACCAGGCAGCCCTCGGAGAGAGTTCGGGCATGAGCGCCGAGACCACCGAGCAGCACGCGCCAGACGCTACCGGTGACGTCGCCATCCGTCTCGAGGGCGTGAGCAAGCGCTACCCCGACGGCACCACGGCCGTCACCGACCTCACCCTGGACGTCCGGCGCGGGGAGGTGGTCGCGCTCGTGGGCCCCTCCGGCTGCGGCAAGTCCACCACCCTGCGGATGGTCAACCGCCTCGTGGAGCCCACGGCGGGCACGGTGAGCATCGACGGGCAGGACGTGCGCCGCTCCAACCCCGTGCAGCTGCGCCGCGGCATCGGCTACGTCATCCAGTCCGGCGGGCTGCTGCCCCACCTCGACGTGCGCACCAACGTGAGCACCGTGCCCAGGCTGCTGGGGTGGGACGCCGCGCACTGCCGGCGGCGGGCCGACGAGCTGCTGGAGCTGGTGGGCCTCGACCCCGCCGAGCACGGCCGGCGCTACCCGCACGAGCTGTCCG
>NZ_BAABIL010000186.1:0-4471 GCF_039542765.1 Kineococcus glutinatus | reverse complement strand
GTGGTGGTGCCGGTGGAACCCAGCCGCGCCGGGGCCCGCGCCGCGGTGGCCGCGGCGCTGGCGGGCGGCCGCGGCGCGACGGGCCTGGTGGTGGCGAACTCCGCGGTCGTGCAGGAGGTGGTGCGGGCGCTCGCGGCCCGCGCCCTGGTGCCCGGGCGGGACGTCCCCGTGGTCGCGTTGTGCACCGACGCGACGGCCGAGGCCGTGGAACCACCGGTGACGAACGTGTCGCTGGAACCGCGCGACGTCTCCCGCCGCGCCATGCGGATCCTCTTCGCCCTGCTCGACGACGAGCAGGACGCGCCCCCGAGCGGTGTGACGCTCGTGCAACCCCGCCTGACCCGGAGGGCGAGCACCGCCCCCCGGTCCTGACCCCCGCCGCGGGAGGACCCGGCGCCGACGGAAGGACACGACATGGCTCGACGAGGAACCGTGCAGCGCAGGACGACCGCGGCCGCGGTGGCCCTGCTGGCCCCGCTCGCCCTGGTGGCGTGCGGTGGTGGCGACGACACCGCGGCCGACGCCACCGGCGAGGTCACGAGCCTCACCGTGCAGGACTACTACAACAACGAGCCCGACAACACCGTCTACCAGGAGGCGCTGGAGGCGTGCGGGCAGCAGGTGGGCGTCTCCATCGAGCGCACCTCCGTCCCCGGTGACAGCCTCATCGCCAAGGTGCTGCAGCAGAGCTCCTCGCGGACGCTGCCCGACATCCTGATGCTCGACAACCCCGACCTGCAGCAGATCGCCGCCTCCGGCGCGCTGGCACCGCTGGGCGACTTCGGGCTGAGCGCCGAGGGCTACGCCGAGGGCGTCGTCGACGCCTCCACCTACGACGGGGAGCTGTACGGCCTGCAGCCCGTCACCAACACCATCGCCCTGTACTACAACGAGGACGTGCTCGCCCAGGCGGGCGTCCGGCCGCCCACCACCTGGGAGGAGCTGAAGACCGCCGCGGCGGCGCTCACGCAGGGCGACCGCTACGGCATCGCCTTCTCCGGGATCAACACCTACGAGGGCACCTGGCAGTTCCTGCCGTTCATGTGGTCCAACGGCGGCTCCGAGACCGAGATCGCCAGCCCCGAGAACGCGGAGGCGCTGCAGCTGTGGGTCGACCTCGTCCGCAGCGGCTCGGCGTCGGAGGCCGTGGTGGGCTGGGCCCAGGCCGACGTCAACGACCAGTTCAAGGCCGGCAACGCCGCCATGATGATCAACGGGCCGTGGCAGAACCCCACCCTCAACGAGACCGCGGGGCTGAACTACGGCATCGCGCCCATCCCCGTGCCGCAGGCCGGCGACGAGGCCGTCGCGCCGCTGGGCGGGGAGACGTGGACGATCCCGCAGACCGGTGACGAGGCGCGGCAGGCCGCCGCCGCGGAGGTCGTCGAGTGCCTCACCAGCGACGAGAACCAGCTCGCGCTGGCGGAGAAGCGCTTCACGGTGCCCACCAAGACCGCCGTCGCGGAGCGGTACGGCCAGCAGGTCCCCGAGATGCAGGCCTTCGTCGACATGGTGCCCACCCTGCGGGCCCGCACCGGCGAGCTGGGCGAGGAGTGGCCCGAGGCCGCCACGAAGATCTACACCGGCGTGCAGACGGCCCTCACCGGCGGGGCGGAACCGCTGGCCGCCCTGCAGCAGGCCGAGAATGGCTGAGCGCCGCCGGCCCGTCGCGACGATGCCCGCGCCCCCCGCCGCAGCGGCGGCGGGGGTGCGGGGGGACGCGGCGGAGCCACCGGTCCTCGTCCGCCGCGGCCGCTGGGACGCGCGCCGGCGCGAGCGCCTCGTCGAGCTGGGCTTCCTCGCCCCGGCCGTCGTCTACGTGGCGCTGTTCTTCGGGTACCCGCTGGTGAAGAACGTCGTCATGGCGTTCCAGGAGTACACGACCCGGACGTTCTTCACCGGGGAGGCGCCCTGGGTGGGGCTGGCCAACTACACCGCCGTGCTGGGCTCCTCGGTGTTCTCCCAGGCGGTGCTGAACACCGCGCTGTTCACGGTCGGCTCGATCGCGGGGCAGTTCGTCCTGGGCCTGCTGCTGGCGCTGCTGTTCCGGCGGCGCTTCCCGCTGTCGGGCGTCCTGCGCTCGCTGCTGCTGCTGCCGTGGCTGGTGCCGCTCATCGCCTCCAGCGCGGTGTGGCGCTGGATCCTCGACCAGGACAGCGGGGTGCTCAACCAGTTCCTGCGCGCCACCGGTCTGGTGGACGGGCGGCCGGGGTGGCTGACGAGCACGTCGCTGGCGCTGCTGGCGGTGGTCGTGGTGAACATCTGGATCGGCATCCCGTTCAACACGACCATCCTCTACGGCGGCCTGCAGGACATCCCCGAGGAGCTGTACGAGGCCGCCGCCCTGGACGGCGCGACCGGCTGGCGGGCGTTCCGGCACGTCACCTGGCCGCTGCTGCGCCCCGTGGTGACCGTCGTGCTCGTGCTGGGCGTGGTGTACACGCTCAAGGTGCTGGACATCATCCTCGGCCTGACCGGCGGCGGCCCGGCCAACGCCACGCAGACCATCGCGACGCAGTCGTACCAGCTGTCGTTCCAGGAGTTCGACTTCGGGCAGGGCGCGGCCCTGGGCAACGTCCTCATCGTCCTGTCGCTGCTGTTCGCGGTCCTCTACCTGCGCGTCAACCGCCGCGCCGTCGACGAGTGAGGAGGCGGCGATGACCGCACCGGTGACGACCGCCGCGCCCGCGCGGGTGCCCGCGCCCGACCGCGCCCGACCGGGCGGGCGGCCCTGGGGCTGGACGGTCCTGGGTGTCGCGATCCTCGCGGTGATGCTGTTCCCGCTGTACTGGATGCTCAACGTCTCGCTGCAGCCGGGCGGCTCGGCGGTGGGGACGCCGTGGTTCCCGCTCGAGCCGAGCTTCGAGGGGTACCGCTCCGCGGTCGCGGACCAGGGCCGCAACCTCCTGACGAGCCTGGTCGTCGCCGCCGGCAGCGTCGTGCTCAGCCTGGCCGTGGCGGCCCCCGCGGCCTACGCCCTGGCCCGGTTCCGCATCCGCTGGGCGAGCTGGGTGCTGTTCGCGGTGCTCATCAGCCAGATGGTCCCGGGCATCGTCGTGGCCAACGCCCTCTACAGCGCCTACAACGACCTGGGGCTGCTGAACTCGGTGCCGGGGCTGGTCCTGGCGGACTCCAGCCACGGCATCCCGTTCGCGATCCTCGTGCTGCGCGCCTTCATGGGGTCCGTCCCGGCCTCCGTCGTGGAGGCCGCCCGGGTGGACGGCGCCGGGCAGGTCCGGGCGTTCGTCTGGATCGTGCTGCCGATGGCCCGCAACGCGCTCATCACCGCCGCCCTGTTCACGTTCCTCTTCACCTGGGGCGACTTCCTCTTCGCCCTCACCCTGACCACCACCGAGGACGTGCGCCCCATCACGCTGGGCCTCTACCAGTACATGGGGGCGTACACGAACGACTGGGGCGCCGTCATGGCCACGGCCGTGCTCGCCTCGCTGCCGGCGGTCGTGCTGCTCGTCGTCGCCCAGCGGTACGTCGCCGCGGGCGTCACCGGCGGCTCCGTCCGCTGACCCCCACCCCACCGACCCACCACCCGAGCCGAGGAGGACCATGACCAGCCCGAGCGACGGCGCCCCCACCCTGCGGGTGCCGCAGCCGCACGTCCCGCTGCGCGTCACCGTGTGGAACGAGAACCGCCACGAGCAGGAGGAGCCCGGGATCGCCGCGCGCTACCCCGCCGGCATCCACGGCGCCGTGAAGGAGGGCATCGAGGAGAACCTCGGCGCGGCGGTCGCCGTCCGCACCGCCACCCTCGACGAGCCCGAGCACGGCCTCACCGAGGAGGTGCTGGCCGCCACCGACGTCCTGACCTGGTGGGGGCACAAGGCCCACGGGGAGGTGTCCGACGCGGTGGTCGACCGGGTGCAGCGGCACGTGCTGGCCGGCATGGGCCTGGTGGTGCTGCACTCGGGGCACTGGTCGAAGGTGTTCCAGCGGCTCATGGGCACCTCCTGCACGCTGCGCTGGCGCAGCGAGCACGACCGGGAGCTGGTGTGGACGGTCGACCCGACGCACCCGATCGCCGACGGCGTGCCGCAGCCGATCGAGATCCCCGAGCAGGAGATGTACGGGGAGTTCTTCGACATCCCCGCCCCCGACGAGCTGGTGTTCGTCAGCTCCTTCTCCGGCGGGGAGGTGTTCCGCAGCGGCTGCACGTTCCGCCGCGGCCACGGGAGGGTGTTCTTCTTCTCGCCCGGCGACCAGGACTACCCCGTCTACCACCACCGGGACGTGCGCCGGGTCATCGCCAACGGCGTGCGCTGGGCGGCCTCGGTGCGCCCCGAGCGCGCCGAGCCGGTGCTGCTGCGCTACGACACCGGCGAGTTCACCGAGGGCGTCGACTACCGCACCGCGACGGGCCGGGCGTGAGCGCGCCCGCCGCGGGGCCGCGGGGTGCGCCGCTGCCCGTCCTCGTCGGGGGCGGCGGGGCGATGGGCCGGGCCTGGCTGGCGGCCGT
>NZ_BAABIL010000185.1:0-4578 GCF_039542765.1 Kineococcus glutinatus | reverse complement strand
CCCCTCGAAGCCCACGGTGGTGAGCTGGCACTGGCGGTGCTCGTCGATGAGGTTGAGGGTCGCGGTGGGCACGCCCGCGATGGTCGCGGCCAGCCGCACGACGGCCTCGACCTCCGGCTCGGCGGGGCGGTCGAGGAGGCGGTAGGAGCGCAGCGCGCGCAACCGCCGCTGCTCGTCGTCCTGCACCGGTGCCCTCCCGTCCGGCTCGCCCTGGATGCGTCCGGTACCCCATCGGCAGCGGGGGCGCCGAGCTGAGCGCCGGGGCGACGGGCGCCGGGCTGAGCGCCGGGGCGACGGGCGCCGGGCTGAGCGCCGGGGCGACGGGCGCCGGGAGCCGTCAGCCCAGCGGCTCCACGAGCAGGCCGTCGAGGTGGGCGCGCACCTCCGCGGCCATGTCGACGCAGGTGCGGTCGAGCAGCCACTGCACCTGCAGGCCGTCCATGAGGGCCACGACCCGGACGGCGGCGGCGCGGGGGTCGACCCCGGGCCGCAGGCCGCCCTCGGCGGCGATCTCGGCGAAGTGGCGGGCCACCGCCGCGACGGTGCGGGCGTAGCGGTCGCGGAAGTACCGGTGCGCGGGGTGCTCGGGGCTGGTGGCCTCCGCCGACAGCACGCAGTACAGCTCGACGATGCCGGGGTGGCGGGCGTTGTCGGCGACGAGCTCGACGAGCGCCCGCAGCGCGCCGCGCCCGCGGGCGCCGCTCAGCCCGAAGCGGTGGTCGTCGCGCTCGTCGCGGTGGGCGAGGACGGCGGCGAGGAGCTGCTCCTTGCCGCCGAAGTGGTGCAGCAGCCCGGGGTGGGAGATGCCGACCCGCTGGGCGATCTCCCGCAGCGAGGCGGAGCGGTAGCCGACCTCGCCGAACAGGGTGGTGGCGGCGTCGAGGATCTCCTCGCGCCGGGCCCTGCCCTTGGCGTAGCCGCGCCGGGGCGCCACGAGGTCCGCCCGTGCCGGGTCCGTCCGCGCCGGGTCCGTCCTCACGGGTGCCACTCTGCCATCCGGGGGCAAATACCTACCAAGCGGTCAGGATGTTGGGGTACGGTGCCGACACCGCGGCCGACGGAGGCCGCCCCGTGCACAGGAGCCGACATGGCCGTCTCTCCGCAGGACCCGCTCACCGCACCGGTCGCCGGCGCCGCCGCGCCGCCCGCCGCCCGCGAGCCGCGCGCCTACGTCCCGACGCTGGCGCTGGCCAACTTCGGCGTCTACATCGCCCTGCTGACCCCCGTCATGCTCACGATGGCGCTCAAGGTCCAGCACCTGGTGGGCACCGAGCGGCAGGCCTCCGTGCTGGGCACCGTCCTCGGGATCGGCGCGCTCTTCGCCCTCGTGTGCAACCCCCTCGCCGGGCGGTTGTCCGACCGCACGACGTCCCGGCTGGGCATGCGCAAGCCGTGGGTCCTCGGCGGCGCGGTGGGCGGCTTCCTCGCCCTGGCGCTCGTCGGGTCCGCCACCAGCGTGTGGATGCTGGTCGTCGGCTGGTGCCTGGCGCAGGCGCTGCTCAACGGCGCCCTCGCCGCCGTCAACGCGACCCTGCCCGACCAGGTCCCCGAGCACCGCCGCGGCCTGGCCTCCGGCCTCGTGGGCATCGGCATCCCGCTGGCGATCCTGACCGGCTCCCTCATCGCCAACGCGTTCTCCTCCGACGTCACCCGCTTCGTCGCCCCGGCCGCCCTGGCCCTCCTCCTCTGCGCGCTCTTCGCGCTGCTCCTGCACGACCGCACGCGCGAGAGCCGCCCGGCGCAGCCGTTCGGGTTCCGCGAGTTCGTCGGCTCCTTCGTCTTCGACCCCCGCAAGCACCCCGACTTCGGCTGGGCCTGGCTGACGAAGTTCCTCGTGATGTTCGGGTACGCGGGCATCGCCACCTACCTGCTGTACTTCCTGCAGGCGCAGTTCGGCCTCGACGAGGCGGCCGCGGTCGGCGTCGTCGTCGCGGCGAACATCGCCAGCACCGTCGCGATGATCGCCTCCAGCTTCGTCGGCGGCTGGCTGTCCGACCGCGTCGGCCGGCGCAAGCCGTTCGTCACCGCCGCCGGCGTCATCATGGTGGTGGGGCTGGTGCTGCTGGCCTTCGCGCCCAGCACCGCCGTCGTCGTCGTCGCCCAGGGGATCATCGGCCTCGGCGCGGGGTCCTTCATGTCCGTCGACCTCGCCCTGGCCACCCAGGTGCTGCCGGACCCCGAGGACACCGCCAAGGACCTCGGCGTCCTCAACATGGCCAACGCCCTGCCGCAGTCGCTGGCCCCGATGATCGCCCCCGCCGTCATCGCCCTCGGCGACGGCACGGCCGTCGGCGGCTACCCGGCCTGGTACGCCTTCGGCGCGCTCGTCTCCCTCGTCGGCGCCCTCCTCGTCCACCGCATCAAGGGGGTCCGGTGAGCACCCCGACGACCACCACGGCGCCCTACCGGGACCCCGGCCTGCCGGTCGCCGCCCGCGTCGAGGACCTGCTGGCGCGCATGAGCCTGGAGGAGAAGGCCGGACTCCTCTTCCACACCATGCTCACCGTGGGGCCCGGTGGCTCCCTGCCCGCCGCCGACCCGGCGTTCGGGCTGCCCTCGGCGGAGGAGATGGTCCTGGGCCGGGGGATGACCCACTTCAACCTCCTCGGTGCCGCACCCACCGCGCAGGAGCTGGCCCGCTGGCACAACGCGCTGCAGGAGCTCGCCGCGCAGACCCGCCTCGGCATCCCCGTCACGGTCTCCACCGACCCGCGCAGCGCCTTCACCGACAACCCCGGCACCGCCGCGATGGCCGGCCCGTTCTCGCAGTGGCCCGAGACCCTGGGCCTGGCCGCCGTCGGCGACGCCGGCCTCGTCGAGCGGTTCGCGGACACCGTGCGCCGGGAGTACCTCGCGGTGGGCCTGCGCGTCGCGCTGCACCCGCAGGTCGACCTGGCCACCGAACCGCGCTGGTCGCGCATCGGCGGCACGTTCGGCGAGGACGCGGAGCTGACCTCCCGCCTCGTCGTCGCCTACGTGCGCGGGTTCCAGGGCGAGCGGCTGGGCCCGGGCTCGGTGGCCACGATGGTGAAGCACTTCCCCGGCGGCGGCCCGCAGCTGGACGGGGAGGACCCGCACTTCGCCTACGGCCGCGAGCAGGTCTACCCGGGCGGGAACTTCGAGCACCACCTGCTGCCCTTCGAGGCCGCGTTCGCCGCCGGCGCCTCCCAGGTGATGCCGTACTACGGCATGCCCGTGGGCACGCGGTACGAGGAGGTCGGTTTCGGCTTCAACCGCGACGTCGTCACCGGCCTGCTGCGCGAGCGCTACGGCTTCGACGGGATCGTCTGCGCCGACTGGGGGCTGCTCACCGACTCCGAGATCATGGGGCAGCCCATGCCGGCGCGCGCCTGGGGCGTGGAGCACCTCACGCCGCTGGAGCGCGCCGCCAAGGCCCTGGACGCCGGTGTCGACCAGTTCGGCGGGGAGGCCCGCCCCGAGCTCGTCGTCGAGCTCGTCCGCAGCGGTCGGATCAGCGCCGAACGCCTCGACGTCTCCGTGCGCCGCCTGCTGCGGGAGAAGTTCGTCCTCGGGCTGTTCGACGACCCGTTCGTCGACGAGGGCGCCGCCGGCGCCGTCGTGGGCCGCGCGGACTTCCGCGCCGCCGGGGAAGCCGCCCAGCGCGCCGCGGTGACCGTCCTCACGAACACCCCCGCCGGTCCGCGGGAGGTCCCCGTGCTGCCGCTGCCGCGCGGCGCCCGGCTGTACCTGGAGGGCGTGGACCCCGCCGCCGTCGGCGACCGCGCCGTCGTCGTGGCGAGCCCGGAGGAGGCCGACGTCGCGGTGGTGCGCCTGGAGGCGCCCTACGAGCCGCGCCCCGGGGCGTTCGAGGCGTTCTTCCACGCCGGTTCGCTGGAGTTCCCCGCCGCCGAGCGCGAACGGGTCGTGCGGCTGTGCCGCACCGTGCCCACGGTCGTCGACGTCCACCTGGACCGACCCGCCGTGCTGCCGGAGGTCGCCGCCGCGGCCGCGGCGCTCGTGGTCACGTTCGGCTCCTCCGACGCGGCGCTGCTCGACGTGCTGCTCGGTGACGCCGCCGGCCGCGGGCGGCTGCCGTTCGACCTGCCCTCCTCCACCGCCGCCGTGGTCGCCAGCCGCACCGACGTGCCCTTCGACACCGCCGACCCGCTGTTCCGCTGCGGGCACGGCCTCGACCTGGCACCCACCGGCCCCACCGCACCCGCCACCGAGACCGCCGCCGACACCGCCACCAGGAGCGCCCCCGCATGAGCACCACCGAGACCCCGGCCGGCACCAGCACCGACGGCACCGGCGGCACCGGCCTCGACGTCGCCGCGCTGCTGGCCGCGATGACGCTGGAGGAGAAGGCGTCGCTGTGCTCCGGCTCGGACTTCTGGCACACCCAGGGCGTCGAGCGCCTCGGCATCGAGCCGGTGATGCTCACCGACGGCCCGCACGGGCTGCGCAAGCAGGCCGGCAGCGCCGACCACGTCGGGCTCAACGGCTCCGTGCCCGCCACCTGCTTCCCGCCCGCCGTCGCGCTGGGTTCCTCCTGGGACCCGGACCTGCTGCGCCGCGTGGGCGAGGCCCTGGGCGCCGAGGCCCGCGCCGAGGGCG
>NZ_BAABIL010000184.1:0-18064 GCF_039542765.1 Kineococcus glutinatus | reverse complement strand
ACTCCTCTCTGGGCGACATCATCGCCTCAGGTCGGTGTCCGGAGAAGCGGGTCAAGATCCAAGACGCCCGACGGATCACAGCTCACCCATGATCAATTCCCGCAGAAAGCCTTGTCGACCCACCCAGCGGAGGCCCGGGAACTAGGTGAAAGCTTAACCGTCTGGTGATGGCCTCGCTACACGAGACCTCCACAAATCGCATGATCGGCGCAAAGATGACCACAACTGACTAGAGGCCCTAGACCAGGTGGGCAGCGACCCTGATCAGCGCACGTCACAGCTGGTGGTCCAGCCGGGCCGCCAACTCCCCCATGCCGTGCATCCGCTCGTCGGCGAGTCCCGCAAGACGCTCAGCCGACCAGGAGCCCGTCAGCGACGCCGCCCACACCAGCAGCCCCCCACCGGCACTCCAGGTCTCCCCCGGCAACCGGCTACCGGCGCGGAGCACCAGCGCTGCCGCGGTGGTCGGCACCTCTCCGTACACCGGCTCGACGCCACCGTCCGGAGCGACCACCAGCGCCCAGCGGGCGCCCCAGGCGTCGGGCCACAGCTCCACCGAAGCCGCCAGCAGCACCTGATCACGCAGACGCCGCTCCGGCGCAGCGGCGTGGTGCACCAGCACACTGGCCAACAGCGCCGCACGCCCGTCCCACACGCCCTCCACCGCCAGCTCCGTCCCCGCCCGCCCGGCCGCGACGAGCTGCAGCGCGGTGAGTCGGGTCAGCGGGTCCACCAGCGGCACGACGGACCAGTCTTGCCGGGCGGCGAAGGAGCGCAGGCCGGCGAGGCGCTCGTCGCGCTGACGGCGGCGTCGGTGTCGTCCCAGGGGCAACTGCGTGGTCACCTCCCCGGCCCGTCGGTACGTGGCGGCACCAGAGGCGCGCGAGCCCTCAGGTGGCGGAGTCGATCGACAACGCAGCATCGTTCCCCTGGTCGGCGGTTCAGATCAAGCGGTCGGGGGCCCGACGGCCGAGCCGCGGCGAGCGCCGCACAAGCGACTCGCGGCGGGCTCGACGGGCACCGCACCAGGCCGGCCCGGAGCGGACCCCGTTCAGTACCCCAGGGTCTGGTGGAGCGCGCGGGCGATCGCGTCATGACCGGCTCGAGTCGGGTGCACGTCCTGCGGCCGCGCGCACATGTACGTGTAGGTGCACACCAGGTCGTTCTGCGCGGTCACGCGACCGCCGAAGGTCGCGAAGACGTCCACCACGGGAGCACCCACCTCCGCGGCGACCGCGGCGAGGCGTGCGTCGAGGTCCTCGAAGACCTGGCGGCTCTGCGGATGGGCGAGGCAGTCGTTCTGGTAGGGGTCGAACATGTTGAGGACGACCAGGTCGCCGGTGCGCGTTCCGCTGGAGTCGGCCAGGGCCGCCGACAGGCGCGTGAGAATGGTGCGCATGTTCGCCTCGTAGGCGTCGAGCGCTGCAGGAGCCGTGCCCGCCACACCACAGCCACCACGGTGACGGCGAAGAGGTCGTTGGTACCCACCTGCACCGAGACCGGGCTGACGCGCCCCCTGTTGGCTCGAATGTAACTCTCCGCAGCCGCCAACTGCGATCCGGTATATGAATCGCTCACGGAGCCGGGATACGGACAATCCCCGTTGACGAACGTCGTGCTGCTCTCCCCGGAGCAGCCGTAGTCGACGAGCGAGCTGCCCTCGGAGGCGGCGAAGCTGTATGCGTACGCCACCGTCACGTCGTTCAGCGGCGAGCCGCCCTGTGCCAGGGAGCCACCGAGCGCCAGGTAGGTCTGCAGAGGGCCCACGCGAGCGGGCACTGGGTCGGGCGCAGACGGGGTGGTCGCGCTGGCCGCTGCCGAGTACGCGGAAATACCGGCCGTGTTGCGCGCCCGGACGGCGTACCGGTGCGTCGCCCCCGCCAGCAGGTGGGCGTGCTGGTACACGGTGCTCGTCAGCGGGACCAGGGTCGTGCCGTCCACGAGCAGCTCGTACGTCGTGGCTCCGGACGTGGCGCCCCACGCGACGTGAATCTCACTGCTGTCGAGGGGCACGGCACGCAGCCCCGCCGGCACCGCGGGAAGGGTCTTGGCGGGATTCCCCTTCCCCCGCGGAAGGCCGGCCCACGACGGTGACTGACCGAGTGCGGCGACCAGGCACAGGATTCCCAGCAGCGTGAGGGTGCGGCGCAGCATGTCGTTCTCCTCCGTGCTGCCCGCTCCGGCCGCCGAGCCGGCCGGGTCCTGCCAGCGCCGGGATGCGGGAGGTCACGCTAACGCGCCGAACGGCGCACCAGGTGCGGGTTGCTCGAAGTCGTCCAGCGCACTGCTGCCGGGTCGGGCGGAGGTCCCGGCGGCTCGCAGAGGCGCCTCAGTTCCCGGCCGAGGCGTCCCGTTGCGCCGTCCGGCGCCGGCTGCGCACGTAGGCCACCGGCCCGGCGCAGACACCGACCAGCTCCAGGATGCTGAGCACGCGCGGGTAGCTCGTCGACTTGCGGGCGTTCTTGGCCGATCGCCCGTTCAGCAGCTGCCCCAGGCCGGCGGGCACCCGCGACAGCACCTCGCCCGCCGTCCGGCGGTCCTCCAGCATCCACTTCGTCACGGTGGCCGAGAGACCGACGCCATAGCGGTACATCTGCCGCCGGAGAGCCTCGTAGGAGCGGCGGTGAGCGTGCCACAGCAGTGCCGAGGGCTCATAGACGATGCTGTGCCCCGCCCGCACCGTCCTGAGGAGCACGTCGAGGTCCTCGCCGCCGTGGGCCAGCGTGCCGGCTCCGAGGTCCTCGGCGAAGCCGCCGAGTTGCCGGAGGCGGTCGGTGCGGAACGCGAGGTTGGCTCCCGAACCGAACTTGCCGGAGTCGAAGGGGAACAGAGGGGTATCCAGCCGGTGCGTGGTCAGGTTGAACTTCTTGCGCTCGAAGCCCTTGCTGAAGCCGCCGTACTCCTCCAGCCAGCGCTGGGACGGCGTGACGAGCTCCGACGGGATGATCGGCCCCGTGGCGCACGCCACGTCGTCACCCGAGAGCAGCGCGCCGACGAGCGCCCGGGCCCAACCGCGGTCCACAAGCACGTCGTCGTCCGTGAAGACCACGAACTCGCCCTCCGCCGCCGCGAGGCCGGCGTTGCGGGCCCTCGACAGCCCCCGGCGCGGCTCGTGGACGAGGACCACCGGGTCCTCCGGCCCGAAGGTCCGCGCGGCGATCTGGCGGAGCGCGAGGGGTGAGTCGTCGTTGTCGACGAGGAGCACTTCGACGTGCGGGTAGTCGCCGTCGAGGATGCGCCGCACGCACCGCACGGCAGCTTCGGGGTTGCGGAGAGTCGCGACGACCACGGAGAGGAGCGGCTGCCGGGAAAGCTCCAAGGGGACCTCGGCGTCCAGCTCCGCCGAATGCAGCTCGCGGGCCGCTTCGTCGACGCGCGAGGCGATCAGGTCGTCGCTGCCGTTGGGAACCTCGACGAGACCGAGCGGCCGACCTCGCCACCGCACGAGCACCAACGCCGTCGCGGGCTCCGGACCGTCAGGGGTCGCCGGTGTTTCCACCTCGCGCGTGATGAGGTCGTACCCCAGTACTCGCAGCGGCGCGGGAGCTGGCTGACGACTCACCCGCGCGACACTACAGCCGGTGCGGCGACTTCACCCGAACGAGCGGCGTCACGGCGCGGTCCGCCAAGCCGCGCTCGGGCGCGGGCGTGGATGGTGCCGCACGTCACGGTCGCTCGCACCGGGCAGAAGGGCCGAAGTCGAGCGAGACGGCCGCCGGGCGGTCACCATGACGTGGCTGCGTCCGCGGCAACCCCTGCCCCGTCCCCGACCGGAGCGAGATGCTGCCACGCCTGACCTCGCTGAGGGCCTTCGCTGCCGCGGCCGTGCTGATCTTCCACCTGGCCGCCTGGGGCGTGGTCGGTTCCCTCGACGGCCCTGCGCGCCTCGGCTACGCCGGCGTGTCCTTCTTCTTCGTCCTGTCCGGCTTCGTCCTCGCGTGGGGCACGCGTCCAGGGCTCCCGGCCCACACCTTCTACCGCCGCCGGTTCGCCCGGGTGTGGCCCAGCCACGCCGTCGCCCTGGCGCTGGCTGCGGTGCTGCCCGTGGTGTCGGTCGCCCGCAGCTGGGAGGCTGCGCTGCCGAACGCGCTGCTCCTGCACGCCTGGTCGACCGATCCGCGCATCACCTACGGGATGAACGGCGTCTCGTGGTCCCTCAGCTGCGAAGCCTTCTTCTACGCGTCGTTCCCGCCGGCCGTCCCGGTCCTGCGCCGCCTGGGTGGCCGCGCTCGCTGGGCCCTGGCCACCGCGGCCCTGGTGCTCGCCGTCGCGGCAGCGGTCGTCGGCCACGGCTACGCCTTCGCCTCCCCCCGTGCGCTGCGCGGAATTCCTCCTGGGGGTGGTGGGCGGCCTGGCGGTGCGCGACGTCCCGCGACCTCGGCGGGGGGGAGCACCTGGCTGACGTCGCGCCCGGCGATCTTCACCGGCGAAGCTTCCTTCGCCTTCTACCTGGTGCACGAGATGGCGATCGTCAACATGCGCGGTCACGTCCCCGGCGGAGTGGCGGGCGCCGCGCTCATCACGCTCGTCGCGGCGGCTGCGGCTGCGACCCTGCACCTGTTCGTCGAGCGACCGTGCAACAAGCTGCTCCGCGACCGGGCGCGCTCCATCGCGCTCGCACCGCCCCACGTCGCCTGACCGTCCACGTGGGCGGGCACCGCCGTCGAGCCGGAGGCAGCCGCGCACAGCGGGCGTGCAGCAACAGGGCGCCGGATCTGGGCGGGGGAAAGGCAGCGGAGCCGCGGCCGGTGACGACCGGTCGGCTCGCGGACCGTACCGGTAGCCCTACCGCGCGAGCGGTCCCACGGCGCCACAGCCGACGGGGACGTCGGACTCAAGCGCGCCTCGATCCGCGCCGATGCCGAGGTGTCAACGACTGGTGTCCACGAGACCCAGTGCCCCGCACCGGCACGAGGACCGACCATGCCACTGGCTGCGCGACACCCGGGCCGGCCTGCCCTCGACCGGCGGACGGCGCTCGCGGCCGCTCTGCTGGGGACACTCGGCGCCGCCGGTGCTGCACCCAGGACCGCTGAGGCGGTGACGCGGTCGCCGAGGACGGGCGCCACGGTCTCCTCCCGCGAACTGGTCATCGCGAGCCGTACCGGCGCCGTGCCGTGGTGGACCGGAACGGGAGCCGGCAGCATCGCGGTGACGAGCGGATCGGCGGTCGGCGCACCAGCGGGCGCCACCGTGGTGACCACGCTGACGAGTCGGACGGACCGTGGTGGGTGGGCGTACGCCCTGGCGCCGCTGCGCTCGCCGGAAACCAGTCTCGTGGTTGGGCGCACCTACAGGCTCCAGCTGTGGGTCAAGGACCACAGAGCCTCCGGCAGCACGCTCGGCGTGCTGCTCGCGAACCAGAACTACGCCGGTCGACCTGCCGCCGCGAGCGTGTGGCAGGCGTACCGCGACACCGACTGGCACCCCCTCGTGACCACCTTCACGGCGACCTCCCCCGCGCTGAGCGACACGGCCGTGTACCTGTCGCTCCCCACGACAGGGGCTCTGCACCTGCAGGTCGCAGGCGCGAGCGTCCGGGAGGTCGTGGACCTGCCGCCACCCCCCGTGGTGAGCCGCCCCAGCCGCACGCTCACCTTCGGCGGCGCGGCCGGCAGCGCGGTCGACCCCGCAGTGTGGAACACGGAGACCGGCGGCTACGGCTGGGGCGTCGGTGAGCTGCAGGCCTACACCGGTCGCCGGTCCAACGTCTGCGTCGACGGGCTGGGGTCCCTCGTCATCACCGCCCGGCGCGAGCTCGTCACCGACGTGGGAGGTGCCCCCGCGAACTACTCGAGTGCGCGCATCAACACGTGCGGCAAGGTGTCGGTGGCACCCGGCTCCTACGTCGAAGCGTCCATCACCGCACCGGTGGGCCCGGGGCTGTGGCCGGCGTTCTGGCTCATGGGTGTCGACCACCCGGTGGTCGGCTGGCCCGCGTGCGGGGAGATCGACGTCTTCGAGGGACAAGGGGGCCAGCCGTCCCTGGCCCACAACGCCCTCCACATGAGCACCGCCACCTCCTCGCGCACGGAGGCGGTCTGCGGGTGGGAGGAGGGAGGAGGGGTGGTCGACCTGGGCGAGTCCCTCGACACGCGGCCCCACCTCTTCGGCGCGTACTTCGACCGCAACGTCGTCCGCTTCTACATCGACCGACGGCAGGTGCGCGTGCTCCGTGCTTCAGACGCTCGTGACATGGGCCGGGAGTGGCCCTTCGACAAGAAGCAGTTCATCCTCCTCAACGTGGCGGTGAGCCCCACCGCCGGAGTGGCCAACACCGACTTCCCCAAGCGCATGAGCGTCGGAGCCATCCGCATCTTCACGGGTGGCGTACCCGCGGCGTGAGGGTCGGGTCACCGGGTCAAGGGGCGGCGGCGCCCGGTGAGCGGAAGACGGTGACGCCGGGCTCGTCGACGACGCGCTGCCAGCCGCCGGAGGCGTCCAGGGCGGCACGCAATCGTCCGAGAGAGCCGTGCGGGGAGACGCCGAAGTAGTCGCTGTAGACCTCCATCTGCTCGCTGATGATGAGGTACGTGGGAGCGCTCCGCGCCGACACGACCTCGTCGAGCGCCGCCAGGTCGGCCGCCGTCGAGAAGTCCCGCCCTGCGAGGGACGTGGTGATGCCCCCCGTGGAGGCCGGGTCGTACCCGGACACCGGCGAGTCGAAGGCGCTGTCGAACTCCGCGAAGGGGACGTACGCGCCGGTAGGGCGCACCGGCCACATCGGTGACACCATCGAGAGGTAGGCCGGCGGGGGCACGTCCTCCAGGAGGCGCTCGGACACGGCGAGGTCGACGGGACTGACCCGGTACACGAACCACGTGCCGAAGTAGGCCTGCAGCGCCAGTGCACCGAGCACGAGGAGCGCTGACGCCGCCGACGCCGCCCGAGCCCACGAGGCGCGCAGCAACCTGGCGCACGGCTCCCCGACGAGGAGCGCACACCCTGCGAGGGAGTACAGCAGCACCCTGAAGATCGCCTCCCCGCCGTAGTTCTGCACGGCGAGCAGGGGGAAGGGGCTGAACGCCGCGGCGGCGAGGACCAGGGCCCGGCGCCTGCTCTGCCGCCACCACCAGATCGCACAACCCGCGGCGGCGGCCCACAGCGCCAGGGACGTGCCCCGGGCGGCGGCGCTCGTGAAGTGACGGCCCGGGCTCCCACCGGAGGAGATGTTGCTCTGCGCGTTGCTCAGCACGTCGAAGCCGGAGAACAAGCCCAGGCGGTTGGTGTAGTCGAGGTGCAGGAGCAGGTAGCCGACGACGATGAGGACCATCACGAGCGAGATCCACCAGGGCCGCACCACACGGAGCAGCGCCAGCACGACAGCCAGTCCCGCGAGCCAGTACGGAGTGAGCTGGTGGGTCACCGTCAACGCCGAGAACGGCAGCAACGCCCACCACACCACGCCGCTCCGCGAGGACAGCAGCAGCAGGAGCACCGCGAGCGCGAGCAGCATCGCCACGGCCTGCGGGGCGAAGTAGTCCTGCCCGACCCAGTTGCACGCCTCGGCGATCAGCCCCGCCGTGCTGGCCGCCGGCCAGGAGCACCCCACGCGCCGGGCCAGGGCCAGGACGAGGAGCGCGAGCAGCACGTGCACGACGAGCGGCGTGAAGCGCGCCACCTGGAGCAGGCCCGCGTGCGACACGGCGCTGAACCAGGCAGCTGCGGCGAACATGCCGGGCCACTGGTTGTAGATGTCGACGTCGCCCGCCAGGTGCCCGTTGCGGAGGACGTAGTCGGCGACACCGATGTGCTTGTACGTCCACGGGTACATCGGAACGCTGACCGCCGCGCTCGTGGCCCCGCGCCAGACCACGACGACCGCGAGGAGGGCGAGGACGGACGGCGCACCACGCCCTCCGCGCACGGCGCCGACGAAGGCCGCCAGCGCGAGGACGAGCGCGACGCGGAAGGACCACGGTGCCGCGGCGAGCAGTCCGTAGTCCGACGTGCCGGCCCGCCGGATCCCGGGCAGCGACGCAGCCCAACAGGTGACGGCGATGCCCGTGAGCACGAGCGGCGCGGCGGCACGCCGTGGGACGTGCACCGCCGAGAGCAGGGCGTCGACGAGTTCGAGCACGTCCAGCCCGTAGCGGCGGGACACCTGCACAGCGGCCGTCGACGAGGCGGCGACGGCCACCACCAGCAGGACCAGCAAGGTCCTGGGACGCCAGGTCCCCAGGAGCAGTGGAACCGTCGCGACGAGCACCACCACGGAGGTGCTGAGAGGGACGACGAGTGCCGTGGCGGCTGCCCGAGAAACTCCGAGGTGCGCGGTGATCGCAGCTCCGGGCCCTGCGAGGAGGAAGAGGCCGAGCAACCAGGCGGAGGCCCACGGCGCCATTCCCGCCAGGAGGAGGGAGCAGATGCCCGCGGCAGCGGCGAGCAGGCCCAGCACGCCCAGGACGGCCGTCTGCCCGACGCAGCCGGGCCCGCCGGCCATGACTGTCCTGGCATGGCGACCGCGGCCACCGGCACCTCGTGCCCGCGACTGCTCGACGGAGCCGGTGTTCTCGAGTGCGCTGGTACCCCTTCCGGAGGGCACGACGTGCCGCAGCGGTCCGCCCGCACGACGACCCTGGCGTCCGTCGGGGCGGTCGTGGTCGTCGGACATGCCGTCCAGGCTATGGTCGCCGCTCACCAGCTGCTCCCTCGTGCGACGTCCTCGCCGCGTCCAGCCGATCACCCGACGTCCCGGCTTGCCGTTCGCAGCTTGATCGCGAACCACGGGAGGCAGACGGCCACCGCTGCGGCGAAGGTCCCCCACCGAGCCGGAGCCGAGTCCGGAAGGAGCAACGAGGCACCACAGAGGGCGGCACCCGCCACCACACGGATGACGACGTAAGGTGGCGGAGCGGGCAGCGTGTGCGTCTTGGGCAGCGCAGCGCGCTGGATCGCCGCCTGCAACGCGAAGGCGACCAAGGTGGCCAGCGCTGAGCCGAGGAGCCCCCACGACGGGATGAACACGAGGTTGAGCACGACGTTGGCCGCGGCCGCCGCGGCCGCCGCGGCCGCCAGCGGGCGCGTGCGCCGTTCGGACAGCAGGAGGCGTTCACTCGCTCCGGCTGCTGCTACCGGGTAGGCGCCCAGCGCGACCACGAACACCACGACGACGAGCCCGTCGGTCCGGAACGACGAGGGAGCCATGATGCGCAACAGCACAGGCCCTGCAAGCGTCACGCCGAGCACCACGGGAACGAGCAGGTCGTAGAGCGCATCGCGACTGCGTCCGCTGAGCACCCAGCGCCTGGACACGTCCGCCACCGCGACGATGCGCGGGTTCCACGCACTGCCGGTGAGCAGCACGAGGATGAGCACCACGTAACCGACGGTGTAGGCGATCTGGTACCTACCCACCTCCACCTGCCCCAGCGTGCGGACGATCAGGAAGCGGTCCCCGAGGTTGAGGACGACCAGCGACAGTGCTCCGAGCATCAGCGGAAGCCCAACGGCGAGGGCTCGCTGCGCAACACGCACGTCCACGAGGCCGTAGAGCCTGGGCCGCGTTGTGAAAAGGCTGTGCACCACCGCGAGGGACTGACACACCAGCGCTCCCGTGAAGTACGCGACGGCAGTCGGTGACCACCACGCCGCCAAGAGCACACCCGTCACCTGGCTCCCCACGGCGGCCAGCAGGTTGGCGAACGCGTAGGAGGACAAGCGGTCCTCGGCCAGCAGCAGGGCGACGAGGACCTGTCCCGAGGCGCCGCTCGCCGCCCAGAGGACGGTGATCACGGCTAGTTCGCCCTGATCCCCGAAGCCGAGGGCCGGCGACCACCAGGGCTTCGCCAGCAGCACCGCGCCCGCCACGACCCACGCGGCGAGCACACCGAGCGCCAGGAGGCCACGGGCTCGCAGGTCGTCGCCGTCCTGGACCCGCTGGAGCAGGACGGCCTTCTCCAGACCGAGGGTGCCCAGGATGACGACGAGCTGGTACAGCGCCAACGCCGAGGCGTAGGCGCCGAACTCGCGCGGACCGAGGATGTGCGCGAGGAACGGTGACACCAGAGCACCGCTCGCGATGGGCAGCGAACCGACGAGCACGTAGAGCATGCCGCGCCCGAACATGCCACTGCCACCGGCCTTGGAGGTGACAGCGGGCTCCAGCGTCCCCCCCGGGCCGAGCGAGGCGTCGGAACTCCCTCCGGATGCCAGGCCGGGCGCTGGTCCTTCTACCTGAACGGCAACACCGCGTTCCCGTCGTCGACGGATCACGCTGCTCGCTGCCCCCTCCGCCGGCCCGCGGTCGCCGCGCTCCCGCAGAGGTACCCGGCCGTGGTCGTCACGAGGCACGCCACGATCGCGGCGCTGCTCTCCAGGCCCCGCCGGCCACCTGCGACGCCGCGGAGGACACCCGCCGGGAGTACGCGGCGGGCGTAGGTCCGCTCGGAGCTGAGGCCGTCGGAGGCACCGACGAGCCGCGCCACGAGCGCCTTGGACAACCCTTCGGCCCAGGAGCGGCGGAGCAGGTAGGCCCACGTGACGCGGTCGGGCGAGACCAGGTGGTCGACCACCGCGTCCGGAGCGCTGACGATCCTGACCGACGGCTGGCGCTGGCGGATGCGGATGCACAACTCCGTCTCCTCGCAACCCAGCGGCGTCTTCCCCACCCTCCCGATCCCGTCGGTGAAGCCGCCGGCATCCAGGACGGCCTGTCGGCGGAACGCCATCGAACACCCGATGACGTTGCGGATCTCCCGGCGGTCCCGCGGGAGGCCGCGGTAGCTGCACCCCACGATCCAGAGCAGTTCATCGGGCAGGACCGCGGGAACGCCCGACGTCGGCCAGCGCGGGATCGCCCAGCCACCGACGGCGACGACGGCGGCCTCTTCGAAGGGCTCCGCGAGCCGTTCCAGCCAGTCGGGCCGGGGCACGGCGTCATCGTCGAGGAAGGCGATGACGTCACTGGTCATGGCAGCGGTCCCGCTGTTGCGGGCACCCGACAGCCCTCGTGCACCCTCATTGGCGATGACGCGGAGGGAGGGGCGCTCGGACCGCAACCGGGCGGCGAGGGCGGCGTTGTGGTCCACCACCACGACGACCTCGTCAGGTGACCGCGTCTGCTGCGTCAGCGCATCGAGGGCCTCGGACATCACGGTCCAGCGCTCTTCCGTGTAGACGCACATCAGCACGCCGCACGAACCCAGACTCGGCACTGCTCCCCACCCTGCTCCGAGAACCACGATCGCGGAGCTGGACGACCCGGCCCCAGACGACGAGAGCCGTCGGCCCAGTCAAGCACGAGCACGAGCCGCGGACACCCGCTACGGCCCCGGCGGTGGACCGAACGCGCCGCCGCGGGTGCGGATCACCACAGGGAACAGCACCTGCCCGCGCTCAGCCCCGCACCCACGCCACCAGCGACTGCGCCAGGGTCCGCACGAACACCACCCCGGCCAGGGCGGTGGGCCACAGCAGCGCCACCCCCCACGCCCGGGGCACGACATGTGCGGAGTCCACGCCCACCGGCAGCACCGCCGCCACGGCCACCGCGAGCCCGGAGGCCAGCAGCGCGCCCCCGATGCCGACCAGCAGGGTGAGCAGCGGGCGGGGTCCGGGGCGGCGCAGGACGCGCAGGCCGGCCGCGGCACCGAGGACGAGCTCGAGGACGGCCAGGCTTCCGTCGCGGGCCGCGTCCACGGAACCGTTGGTCAGCCAGGGCTCCCCCGCCAGCCACCTCGGCGGGTCGTGCGCGAGCACCCACCACGCCAGACCGGCGACCAGCCCTGCGAGGGCCTGCACACCGAGGAGCGCCACCAGCTCGCGGCGCCCCGACCCCGCGGTGGGGGCGACCTCCGCGGTGGAGGCGGTGGAGGCGGCCCCATCCCCGGAGGTCGCCTCCACCGCCGTCTGGTCCGGACCCGGCAGCGCGCCGCCGCCGGCCTCCGGTGGCTCCTCACCCGGCGCACGCCCGCCCGTGCCGGCGCCGCGACGACGGCTCAGACGAGGCACGACGGCCCGAGCAGCGCCTTCAGGTCACCGAACAGCGCGGGCGACGGGGTCACCCGCAACCCGTCGTCCAGGCGCATGAGGGTGGTCCGGGGCCGGCTCGCCCCGTTGCCGTTCGACACCAGCTGCAGCCGCACCTCGGTGCCCCCGGGGTGGGTGCGCAGCACGTCGCGCAGCTTCTCCACCATCGGCGGGATGCAGCGGGTGACGGGCATGGCGATCGTCACCGGGATGCCGTCGGTGGCCGACAGGTCGGGGATCGTCACCTCCGAGCCGTAGATCGTCGGCACCTCATCGCGGCGGTTGAGCCGGCCCTTGACCACGCAGACGAGGTCCTCCGCGAGCAACGGCGCCACGAGGGCGTAGGTCGCGGGGAAGAAGAGCACCTCGATCGCGCCCTCCAGGTCCTCGACCGTCGCGATCGCCCACGGGCTGCCCTGCTTGGTGAGCTTGCGCTGCAGCCCGGTGATCATCCCCGCGATCGTGATGGGCGAGCCGTCCGGGCGGGCCTCGTCGGCCATCAGCTGGGCGATGGAGCAGTCCGAGGACTGGGTGAGCAGCCGCTCCAGGCCGAAGAGGGGGTGGTCGGAGACGTAGAGACCGAGCATCTGCCGCTCGTGGGCCAGCAGTTCCGTCTTGTCCCACTCCGGGAGGTCGGGGATGACGACGCTGAATCCGCCGGCGTCCGGTCCCTCGTCCCCGCCGAGGCCGGCGAACAGGTCGAACTGGCCCTCGGCCTCCTTGCGCTTGACGCCGACGACCTGGTCCACGGCCGTCTCGTGCATCGCGACCAGGGCGCGGCGGCGGTGCCCGAGGGAGTCGAACGCGCCGGCCTTGACGAGGGACTCGATGGTCCGCTTGTTGCAGACCACGGCGGGCACCTTCGTCAGGAAGTCCGTGAACGACTCGTAGCGGCCCTTGCCGTCCCGGGCCGCCACGATCGCCTCCACCACGTTCGCGCCGACGTTGCGGATCGCGGTGAGACCGAAGCGGATGTCGGTGCCGACCGGGGTGAAGTTCGCGGCGGACTCGTTGACGTCGGGGGGGAGCACCTTGATGCCCATGCGGCGGCACTCGTTGAGGTAGAGCGCCGACTTGTCCTTGTCGTCGCGGACGCTGGTGAGCACCGCGGCCATGTACTCGGCCGGGTAGTTGGCCTTGAGGTACGCCGTCCAGTACGACACCAGCCCGTAGGCCGCGGAGTGCGCCTTGTTGAACGCGTAGTCGGAGAACGGGACGAGGATGTCCCACAGCGCCTTGACGCACTCCTTGGAGAAGCCGTTGTCCAGCATCCCCTTCTCGAAGCCGACGTACTCGGCGTCGAGCACCTCGCGCTTCTTCTTGCCCATCGCGCGGCGCAGCAGGTCCGCGCTGCCGAGGGAGTACCCGGCGACCTTCTGCGCGATCGACATGACCTGCTCCTGGTACACGATCAGGCCGTAGGTCGTGCCGAGGATCTCCTTGAGGGGTTCCTCGAGCTCGGGGTGGATCGGGGTGATCGGTTCCTGGCCGTTCTTGCGCCGCGCGTACGCGGTGTGCGACCCGGCGCCCATCGGGCCCGGCCGGTAGAGGGCGCCGACCGCGGAGATGTCCTCGAAGTTGTCCGGGCGCATCAACCGCAGCAGCGAGCGCATCGGCCCGCCGTCGAACTGGAACACCCCGAGGGTGTCCCCGCGGCCCAGCAGCTCGTACGTCGCCGGGTCCGTCAGCTCCAGGGACTCCAGGTCGACCGGGTCCTTGCCGTTGAGCTCGACGTTCTTCAGCGCGTCGTCGAGGATCGTGAGGTTGCGCAGGCCGAGGAAGTCCATCTTGACCAGCCCGAGCGTCTCGCACGTCGGGTAGTCGAACTGCGTGATGATCGCGCCGTCCTGCTCGCGGCGCATGATCGGGATGTGGTCGATGAGCGGTTCCGACGACATGATGACGCCGGCGGCGTGCACGCCCCACTGCCGCTTCAGGCCCTCCAGGCCGCGGGCGGTGTCGACGACCCGCACGACCTCCGGGTCGTTCTTGTACAGCTCGCGGAACTCGCCCGCCTCGGAGTAGCGCTTGTGGCCGGGGTCGAAGATGCCCGACAGCGGGATGTCCTTGCCCATGACGGCCGGGGGCATCGTCTTGGTGATGCGCTCGCCCATGGAGAACGGGAAACCCAGCACGCGGGAGGAGTCCTTGACCGCCTGCTTGGCCTTGATGGTGCCGTAGGTGACGATCTGCGCCACCCGGTCGGAGCCGTACTTCTCGACGACGTACTGGATGACCTCACCGCGCCGGCGCTCGTCGAAGTCGACGTCGAAGTCCGGCATCGACATGCGCTCGGGGTTGAGGAAGCGCTCGAAGAACAGCCCGTGCTGCAACGGGTCCAGGTCGGTGATCCGCATCGCGTACGCCGCCATCGACCCCGCGCCGGAACCGCGGCCCGGGCCCACGCGGATGCCGTTGCGCTTGGACCAGTTGATGAAGTCGGCGACGACGAGGAAGTACCCGGCGTACCCCTTGGAGGTGATGACCTCGATCTCGTAGTCGGCCTGGGTGCGCACCGCGTCCGGGATGCCGGCGGGGAAGCGCTCGGCCAGCCCGCGCCAGACCTCCTTGACGAACCAGCTCTCCTCGTTCTCCCCCTCGGGGCAGGGGTAGCGGGGCATGAAGGCACCGGTGGACTCGGTGAACTCCACCGCGCAGCGCTCGGCGATGAGCAGGGTGTTGTCGCAGGCCTCGGGGAAGTCCCGCCACAGGTGGCGCATCTCCGCGGGGCTCTTGAGGTAGAAGTCGTCGGCGTCGAACTTGAACCGCTTGGGGTCGGCCAGCGTCGAACCGGACTGCACGCACAGCAGCGCCGCGTGCGCGGTGGCGTCCTCCGCCCGGGTGTAGTGCAGGTCGTTGGTCGCGACCAGCGGCAGGTCCAGGTCCTTGGCCAGGCGCAGCAGGTCCTCGCGGGTGCGTCGCTCGATGTCGAGGCCGTGGTCCATCAGCTCGCAGTAGAAGTTCTCCGCGCCGAAGATGTCCCGGAAGTCCGCCGCCGCGCGCACCGCCTCGTCGTACCGCCCCAGCCGCAGCTTCGTCTGCACCTCCCCCGACGGGCAGCCGGTGGTGGCGATGAGGCCCTTGCCGTAGGTGGACAGCAGCTCGCGGTCCATCCGCGGTTTGTAGAAGTGCCCCTCCAGGCTGGCCAGGGAGGCCATCTTGAAGAGGTTGTGCATGCCCTCCGTGGAGCTGGCGAGCATCGTCATGTGCGTGTAGGCGCCGCCGCCGGAGACGTCGTCGCCGGAGGTGGAGCGCTCGTCGCCCCACTTGACCCGGGTACGGTCCTGCCGCGCGGTGCCGGGGGTGAGGTAGGCCTCGACACCGATGATCGGCTTGACGCCGTGCTTCTTCGCCGACCGCCAGAAGTCGTAGGCACCGAAGACGAACCCGTGGTCGGTCGTCGCCACCGCGGGCATGCCCATGCGGGCCGCCTCGGCGAACAGGTCGTCCACCTTCGCGGCACCGTCCAGCATGGAGTACTCGGTGTGGACGTGCAGGTGCACGAACGACGACTCGGGCATGGTCGGGCAGCGCCTCCTCGGACGATCTGTGGAGCTGTGGTGCGTAGCGGCGCCGGCGCGGCCGACGAGCCGATCCTAGGTCCGGCCCCCGACACCGCCGGGGACGTGGCGACCGGACACGGCGGGGAGCCTCGCTCAGCCGGCGAGGCGGTCCAGGGCGCCGGCCAGGTCGGCCGGGTAGTCGCTGGCGAACTCGGCCCAGCGCCCCGTGCCGGGGTGCTCGAAGCCCAGCCGCACGGCGTGCAGCCACTGCCGCTGCACGCCCAGGCGAGCGGCCAGCACGGGGTCGGCACCGTAGGTGAGGTCGCCGACGCAGGGGTGGCGCAGGCTGGCGAAGTGCACGCGGATCTGGTGCGTGCGCCCGGTCTCCAGGTGCACCTCGGCCAGCGCGGCACCCCGGAAGGCCTCCAGGACCTCGTAGTGCGTGATGCTCGGCTTGCCCCCGGCCGTCACGGCGAACTTGAAGGCCGCGCCCGGGTGGCGGCCGATCGGGGCGTCGATCGTGCCGCGCAGCGGGTCCGGGTGACCCTGCACGAGGGCGTGGTAGACCTTGTCGACCGTGCGCTCCTTGAAGGCGCGCTTGAGCACCGCGTAGGCGTGCTCGCTCTTGGCCACGACCATCAGCCCGCTCGTGCCCACGTCGAGGCGGTGCACGACGCCCTGCCGCTCCGCCGGTCCGGAGGTGGCGACCCGGTAGCCGGCCGCCGCCAGGCCGCCCACCACCGTCGGGCCGGTCCAGCCCGGGCTGGCGTGCGCGGCCACCCCCACGGGCTTGTCCACCACGACGAGGTCGTCGTCGTCGTGCACGACGTGCAGGCCGGGCACCGGCTCGGCGACCACGGCCGGTGCGGGCGCCACGTCGGGCACCTCCACCTCCAGCCAGGCCCCGGCGCGCACGCGGTCGGACTTGCCCGCCTCGCGGCCGTCCAGGCGCACGAGGCCGGCGGCGGCGAGCTCGGCGACCCGGTTGCGCGGGAGCCCCAGCAACCGCGACAGCGCCGCGTCGACGCGCTCGCCCTCCAGGCCGTCGGGCACGGGCAGGCTGCGCAGTTCAGGCACCGGGGGCCTCCTGCGGGCCGGTGGTGACGGCGCGCTCGCGCGTGCCGTCCAGGCGCACCCCGCGCAGGCCCAGGACGGCGATGAGGACGGCCGCGCAGACGACGCAGGAGTCGGCGACGTTGAAGATCGGCCAGGACGGCAGCTGCAGGAAGTCCACGACGTGCCCTCGCCCGACACCGGGGGCGCGGACCAGGCGGTCGGTGAGGTTGCCGACGGCCCCGGCCAGCAGCAGGCCCAGCGCGAGGGCCCAGCCGCGGCTGCGGACGCGGCGCAGCAGGACGGCCACCGCGACGGACACCGCGGCGGAGACGATCGTGAAGACCCAGGTGCTGCCCTCGCCGAGGCCGAAGGCCGCCCCGGAGTTGCGGATCAGGTGCAGCTGGAGCACCTCGCCGAGCAGCGGGCGGACCTGGCCCGGCACGAGGTTCGCGACGGCGAGCGCCTTCGTGGTCTGGTCGGCCGCGTAGCCGGCGGTGGCGACCGCCGCGGCGAGCCACCACAGGCTTCTCCGGGGGGCCCCACCGGCGGGGTCGGGCTGCGGCTCGGAGGGCGGGACGGGAGCGCTCATGGGGTCACGAGTGTCGCACGCCTCGTGCGCCGTCGGCCGCCCCCGGCACCCGGGTGGGGCACCGCCGACCCCGGTCGGGTCGGCGGTGCCCTCAGCGGCGCTCGGTGCGGGCCTTGCAGGGCACGCAGAGCGTCGCGCGCGGGAAGGCCTGCAGGCGCGCCTTGCCGACGGCGTGACCGCAGGACTCGCAGACCCCGTACGTGCCCCTGGCCATCCGCTGCAGCGCGCGCTCGGTCTGGTCCAGCAGGTCGCGCTCGTTGTTGGCGATCGTCATCTCGTGCTCGCGACCTGCCGTGGCGGCTCCGTGGTCGACCTGGTCGTCGCCCGCTCCCTGCCCTCCGGAGGTCACGAGCGCGCTGAACGCGATGCTCGCCCGGTGCAGCTCGGCCGAGAGCCGCTCGGCGTCCTCCTCGAGCGCCGCGCGCAGCTCCTGCAGCTCCGCCTCGGTCCAGGCCAGCTCCGTGTCGCGCGTCGGGGGGCGGTGCGCCTCCCTGCGCCGCGCCGCCGTCTTCGTCGCGGTCCCGGCGGCCGGCCCGGCCCCCTCCTCGGCGACGCCCGCAGAACCCGCCACCACTGCGTGCACCATGTAGGCCCCCTCACCCCGTTCACCCAATGCGGTGACGGGAACAGTAGATGCCGTCACAGTGCGTAAGCAACTCGAAAGACGCTGCGCGACGGACACCTGCCCGACGCGCAGCAGGACCCCGTGGTTCCCACGGGGCCCTGCTGCGGTCACGACCGGCGCCGGACGCCGGTCGACGTCGTGCCGGAAGGCCCGGCGCGACGCTCAGCTGCGGTTGTCGTCCTCCTCCGCGGCGGGCGCGCTCACGCCGGGCGCCGGGGTCGCCGTCACGGACGGCTCGGACACCGCCCCGGTGGCGCCGGGAGCGGCCACGGGGGCCGCAGCGTCCTGCCCGGACGGCTCGGCGGTCACCGGCGGCACGTC